>CAZLDN010000132.1:0-13856 GCA_964558355.1 uncultured Candidatus Solibacter sp. | reverse complement strand
GGAGTGGGTCACTACAAGCGAACGCTACTGGGTCACTTCTGGCGAGCAGCGAAGCCTTCTCCGTGTAGGGCTTGAAAAATGTGCTGTACAGTTCCCTTCCAAATCGGTTGATGAAGAACTGCTCCAGCGTCTCCTCTTGGGCGATCGGAAACAGCGCGCTCCGCACGTAGCTCATCCCAATCTTGAAGGTCCGCCACAGGCCAAGCTTGAGCAGTGTGTCTTTCGTCAGTGAGATCGGGTAGTCAAAAAATCGGCGCAGGTAATAGATGCGCGACTTGCGCGGCCGCAGCAGCATCACACGATCCGCTGCCGCCGGGTCCGGACCCGTTGCCGATGCCGTGATCGACCGCTCCATGCGGTGGTACTTGATCGCCTGCGGTCCATCCTCGGACGCTTCGAGCGGCAGCATCTTCAGCCACCACTCCATCACGCGGTCCGACTTCGAAAAGAACCGGTGCCCTCCAATGTCGATCCGGTTTCCCTTGTAGTTCACCGTTCGGGAGATTCCTCCCATGGATTCGCTCTTCTCAAGAATCACCGGCTTGATGTTGGTCCGGGTGATCAACTCGTAAGCGGCCGTCAGCCCGGCCGGACCCGCTCCGATGATGATTGCTCGCCCCTGATTCATGCAATTCGACACGTAGTGAGATTTTACCGGATCAAGGCTATCCATCGGGCAAATCCGTGGGACGCACGGCCCGGTGGGGCGGGCTTCAGCCTGCGAAGGGCTTCAGCCCGTCCTCCGCCGGGCAGCCAGGCGCGGCCTTCAACGGAGTGCTCATGGGCCGCTGGCCCACAAATATCCATGAAAATCACCCCATAGCGAGGAGGCCGCGAACGAAGAGAGCGGGTCTCCAGGCGCGATTTCCGAGGGAGTCCACATGGCCCCGCTGGGGCCACCTAAGTTGATGAAAATGCGGACCACAGAATCGTATGGCGGACGCCCCACTCGCGGGAACCGCGAACGAAGAGAGCGGGTTCCCATCCGCATTTTCCGTAGAGCGGGTCTCCAGGCGCGATTTCCGAGGGAGTCCAAATGGCCCCGTTGGGGCCCCCCAAGGCGATGAAAATGCAACCCGCCACTCGCGCAGGCCGCGAACGGAGAGAGCGGGTTCCTGACCGCATTTTCGACAGAGCGGGTTCCGGCTCGCGCTCTCGCCCGGTCGCGTTGCCAGGCTTGACGATTGACGAAGCGGTCCACGAACTCCCGAGCCTCGGCACTGGCCCACTCCCCATTACCCTGGTAATATAAGATATGGCTATCGCCCGATCAAAGGTCACTTCCCAAGGCCAGATTTCGGTCCCGGCCGATGTCCGCCGAAGGCTGGGCGTTGGACCAGGCTCGATCATGGAGTGGTCGGAGGAAGGCGGCGAGATCGTGGTGCGGCGCGCCGGCCGTCATGACTCCGAGCAGATCCACAGGGCGCTTTTCGGGACGAGCCCTCCGCAGCCGCGGTCCGGGGATGAACCGAAGCAAGGCATCCGGGCGCACGTCCGAAAACGGTATGCGCGCGATTGACACGAACATCCTCGTTCGTCTCATCACCCGCGACGACATCCGCCAGGTCGCCTCGGCTGAACGCTTCATCCAACATGGCGCGTGGGTGCCAATGCCCGCTCTGGCCGAAGCGATTTGGGTCCTGGAAAGCGTCTACGAACTCTCTCCCAGCAGCCTCGCGCGGGCCATTGAGATGCTCCTCCAGCACAACAGCCTCGTCCTCCAGGATCCCGAGATCGTCGAACTCGCCCTCGGGCTGTACCGCGGCAGGCCATCGCTCGGCTTCTCTGACTGCCTCATGATCGAATCCGCCAGAAAAGCGGGCCACCTCCCCCTCGGCACATTCGACCGCACCTTGTCCAAGGTCGAAGGCGCACACCGGCTCTAGCCCGGACTTCTCACACGTTGGCATACCACCTGGCGCAGGCACTCGTTGCCTGCCGCGTCCCGGCTCTTCGGGACGCTGGGCCTTCGTCTCAACACTCTGCCCTGTTCCCCGGCGTCACGATGAGTCGCGGCGCGGCATGATGCCAGAGCGCGCGCAGAACGTCCTGAACCGGCTGCTGGTGAGAACTCCCCTCTTGACTGTGAGAAACTCCGGCTTGCGGACGGCCCACCAGGACCGTTCCGAGGCTGAATCAAGTTTGCGAGCGTATTGTTTCCACGTTGGAAGCGTCCGCTACCGCGGAATCATCACCGGCGTCCCGACGCGTGAATTCCGGCTCGGACGTACCCGCCCATTCTTGGGGCTCATCCTTCTCGCCGCCGCCGGCCGGCTGCTTGAGTCCCTCGTGCTGAACGTCAGCCCCTACGACCCCGCCGGCTACCTCCGTGCCGCGCTCGTCCTGCTCGCCGCCGTCAGCCTGAGCGGTTTGGTTCCCGCCCTTCAGATGGCACGGCAGAATCCGCGCAAATCCCTCGGCAGCCTCTAGATTCGCCCAGCGTGAAATTTGTTTAATTTTTACGTATCTACTTAATAAATAGACACTTACTTAATGGGTAGGTTCGTTTGGTCGTAAATTCCGGGCCCCGCGTCCGGCCCTCCGGAACCGCCTACTCAACCCCCAACCCACCAGGGCCAGTATTAATCCGGCCACCGTGTCGATGGCGAAGTGATAACGCCCGTAAATAGTCGCAAAGGCGATCAAAACAGCCAGGGTCAGCATTGCCCTGCCCCAGATCTTCTTTTCAGGCAGCACCCGCATCAGCCCGAAAGCCGCCGAAAACGCCGCCGCCGAGTGGCCGCTCGGGAAGACGCTTGTGTGGATGCCATACCCGCTGACGATGTACAGATTGAACCGCCGCAGCATCGACATCATCGGCAGGTCGGCATCAGGAAACACCGTCCGTGGCGGTTCGGACGGAAACCACGGGTACATGGCGTAGGCGGTGAGCGTGCCGAACAGCAGAATGCTCATGTAGTCGTCGATCCGGCCACGCGCGCTTTCGCGATACAGGATGACAAGTCCAACCACCGGCACGGCGTACACGAGCACATAAGAGAATTCAAGCAGGTTGGGCAGAACGGGTCCGAGCGATTCGATCGCCGCCCGCAGTCCGCCGTCGAGCAGGGCGCGGTCAAGCCCGATCCAGTAATCCTCGAACGCGGTCGAATTGTGCGGCAGCGCGATCCAGCCCATTTCACGGTAGGCGAGCAGAACGAGCGGGATCGGGTACCAGTCGCGAACGTGGTCGAGGATCTCGAATCCCTTGCCGGCATGGGCCCAGGCGAACAGGCAGAACCAGCCGATGACGGCGATGTTGAGCGTAATGACCAGTGTGCGGATCTCGGGCGCGACGGGACGGAAAGCGACCACGGCGATCAAGTAAAGGAAGTAGGCGGAGAAGAAGAGTTCGCAGCGTCGAAATTGCATGGGGTGGATTGAATGGGTGGGACGGCGCGCGGCTAGAATAGACTCATGTCCTTCTCACGTCGTCATTTTATCCTGCAAACGGCAGGCGCGGCCGCGATGCCTGCCTTGGCGCAGACCCGCGGGCCGAACGACAAGGTCCAATTCGCCACCATTGGCGCCGGCGGCATGGGCTTCGGCGACACCGCCAGCGCCGTGGCGGCGCCGGGCACGAAACTGGTCGCGGTAGCCGACATCTATGAGGGCCGTCTTCGCCATGCCAAGGAAATCTATGGCGACGGATTGATGGTCACCCGCGACTACAAGGAGATCCTGGAGCGCAAGGACATCGACGCCGTCATTGTCGCCACGCCCGACCACTGGCACGCCCAGATCGCCATCGAAGCGATGGAGGCCGGCAAGGACGTTTATGTCGAGAAGCCGATGGTGCAGAAGCCCGAAGATGGACTGAAAGTGGCCGCGGCGGCGCGCAAGACTGGCCGCATCATCCAGGTGGGCAGCCAGCGAGTCAGCTCCATCGTCTATAAGAAGGCGCAGGATCTCTACCGCGCCGGGGCGATCGGCGAGTTGAATCTGGTCGAGGCCTGGTGGGACCGCAACTCGGCCATCGGCGCATGGCAGTATTCGATCCCGACCGACGCCAGCCCCGAAACCGTCGATTGGGACCGCTTCATCGGTTCGGCCCCGAAACGCGCCTTCGAGCCCATCCGTCTGTTCCGCTGGCGCAACTACCAGGACTACGGCACCGGCGTGGCGGGCGACCTGTTCGTCCATCTCTTCAGCGGACTCCATTACATCCTGGGCGCGATCGGCCCTGACCGCGTCTTCGGCTCCGGCGGCCTGCGCTTCTGGAAGGACGGCCGCGACGTGCCCGACGTTCTGATGGGCCTCTACGACTACTCGAAGACCGTGAACCATCCGGCTTTCAACCTCTGCCTGCGCGTGAACTTCGTGAACGGGTCGGGCGAAACCTCCGGATTCCGCTTCGTCGGCAGCGAGGGCGTAATGACTGTGGGTAACGGCGTTTCGGTGGTCAAACAGCCGCCGGAGACCGAACCCGGCACGTCGATTGGCACCTTCTCGAAAGCCACGCAGGAGCGGTTCATGAAGGAGTACCGGCTGAAATATCCTGCCCGCAAACCGTCCGCCGCCACCATGGGCGGGGTGAAGGAAGAGACCTATTCCGCGCCGCCCGGCTACAGCGATCACCGCGACCACCACGCCAACTTCTTCAACGCCGTCCGGACGCGCAAGCCGGTGGTGGAAGACGCCCTGTTCGGCATCCGGGCCGCCGGTCCGGCGCTGGTGTCGAACGCCAGCTACTACTCGGGCAAGATCCTCGGATGGGATCCGGTGAAGGCGCAGGTTAAGGGATAAGGGAGCCAGAACTATGCAATCGGCCAACGGCAAAATCAGGATCGCGCTGATCGGCGCGGGCGGCATGGGCAACGGCGACGTGCACGACGCTCTGGCGAACAAGGACGTCGAACTAGCCGCCGCGGCGGACATCTATGACGGGCGTCTGACGAGGATCAAGGAAGTCCACGGCGCACAAGTCTTCACCACGCGCGACTACCGCGAGGTGCTGGCGCGAAAGGACGTGGACGCGGTGATCGTCGCCACGCCCGACCACTGGCACGCCACGATCTCCATCGACGCATTGAACGCCGGCAAGGACGTCTACTGCGAAAAGCCGATGATCCAGAAGATCGAGGAAGGCAAGCGCGTCATCGACGCAGCGAAAAAAAGCGGGCGCATCTTCCAGGTGGGCAGCCAGTATGCCAGCGCGCTGTCGTTCCAGAAAATCGGCAGCCTGCTGAAATCCGGGGCTATCGGCGAGTTGAACATGGTCGAGGCCTGGCTGGACCGCAACACGGCGATGGGCGCCTGGCAGTATTCGATTCCGCCGGACGCGACGCCTCAGACCGTCGATTGGGACCGTTTCCTCGGCCACGCTCCAAGGCGGCCCTTCGAGCCGGTCCGGCTGTTCCGCTGGCGCAACTATCAGGACTACGGCACCGCCGTCGCCGGCGACTTGTACGTCCACCTGCTGACGGGCATACATACCGCGACCGCGTCATTGGGTCCGAACCGGGTCTACTCGACCGGCGGGCTGCGTTACTGGAACGACGGCCGCGACGTGCCCGACACGATGTTCGCCATCATCGAGTACCCGAAGAGCGGGACGCATCCCGAATTCACTTTCGCCATGCGCGTCAACTTCAAGAGCAGCGAACCCCAGGAGCGCTTCGGCTTCAAGTTCGTCGGCAGCGAAGGGACGATTCTGACCGATGTCCGCACCGTGACGATCTCGAAGCGCCCGCGCGCCGCCGAACCCGGCTATACGATCGACACGTTCCCAAAGGATCAGCAGACGGCGTTTCTGCGGGAGTACAGGAAACAGTATCCGTGGCGCGACCAGACCGTCGACACGCTCGACTCGACCAGCGAACAGCGCTGGGTGTCGTCGCGCGACGCCCACAAGGATCACATCAACAACTTCATCCAGGCCGTCCGCACCCGCAAGCCGCATTTCGAGGACGCCACGTTCGGCTTCCGCGCCGCCGGCCCCGCGCTGCTCTGCAACACCAGCTACTTCGAAAAGCGTGTCTGCACGTGGGACGCAAACTCGATGACAGCGGGCTGACCGGAACCCGCGTCCACCCCGGTTACTGGACCATGCCGTGCCCCTCGGTGGTGCGGTAGAGAATCTCCATGGCGGTACTCAATCCGCGCCGGGCGAGGAAGTTCGCCTTATATTCAAGGAAGCGCTCCGAGAACACGCCTTCGAAGTGCAGGGCGTTGAGGTCGGACAGGTAGGCGCACCAGCCATCGGGTTTCTTGAGTTGCGGGTAGTAGAGGACTCGCAAGAGGTAACCGTCGAGTAAGGCGCAAAACTCCCGTTCCAGGCCTGACTGGATGTCCATCCAGGAAGGCGCGGCGGCGCGTGAAAACGCGACGCCCTGGAGCAGTGAATACTCAAGCAGGGCATGAGCGGCCACCCGTTCATAGAACAGCGGGCGGCCGATGCGGAGTACGGCGGCGGCCATTTCGATGGCGTCGATCCGGTGGTCGAACGCCAGAAAATACCAGCGCGACAGGCGTCCGTCGAGTAGCCTACGCAGTCCGCGGGCGCCGCGGACGGGCCATTCCCCGGGGGCCGGGGGCAACAAAAAGCTGAGGGCGTAGTGGGAGATCCAATCCGGGGTTTCGAAGCAGATGGCGAGGTCGGGCAGTTGGAGTCCGAGCGCCAGGCCTTGGAGACGGGCGCATTCGAGCGCAAGCGTGGTTTCGGTGATGCGGGAGTGGATGCCGGGGAACAACTCCACATGCGCGAATACGTAGATCGGCGACGGGCCATATTCGTCCTCGCCCAACCTCCGCAGGAGCCACACCTGGCGGGCGCGGTTTTCGACGTCGTTCTTCAACCGCTGCACCCGCGTGCAGAGCCGCCCCGGCGCGCGCGCCGACACGCGCCGGAACCAGCGCTTTCCAGGGCTCTTCAAAAGCCCGCGTGAGGCCGGAAGGCGCTCGGCGTCGAGGCCGGCGGCCGCACTCAGTTCCTCGAACCGCTGGCTCAGCCACGGACTCTCGGAGAGCATGCGGGGCAGATCGGCGAATCCCTGATTCTCCGCCGGCGCCGGGGACCCCAGATTCTCGGTCAGGGCGCAGTACTTCCGCGCCAGGCTCCATTCAGCGGCCGCCGGCCGGTCCTGCATCTCCAATTCGATGTCGCCCAGGATGGCGCCGAACTCATGCAGCACCAACGCCATCGATTCAGGCGACGGGTCCTCCACCAGGACCTTGGTGGCGAGCCTCAAAGCCAGGGCGCGCTGCGCCATCGAGGCCGAAAACTCGCGCGTGATTACTTCTTCGAGCAGCAGCGACGTGTCCAACAACCCTGCGTCGAATAGCGAAGGCAGTTCCTCTTCTTCCAGCCTCAAGCCGGCGGCAAACTCCGTAAGTGACTCCTGGACAGTTTCGAGTTCAGCCAATCAGATCCCATCCCGGTCCGCCGCACCCGCGGCCGGGCGCGCAAGGACCTCATTCATCGCTCCCTGGCGGTAGCCTTTCAGGTCGAGGGTGACGTAAGCGAATCCGAGGTCTTTGAATAGCGCCACCAGCCTGTCGCACATGTCGAGGTCCAGTGCCCTGGCCATCTCGGATCTTTCAATTTCAACCCGCGCCAGTTCGCCATGATACCGTACGCGGAACTGCCGGAAGCCCAGCGCCTTCACGCGCTCCTCGGCCGTCTCGATGGTCTTGATCCGCTCTGGCGTCACTTCGGTCCCATAGGGGATCCGGCTGCTCAGACAAGCCGCCGCGGGCCGGTCCCAAGTGGGCAGACCTGCGAGACGAGAGAGTTCCCGGATCTCGGCCTTGGTCAGGCCAACTTCCACCAGCGGCGCCTTCACCTCGTGAATCTTGGCTGCCTTTTGTCCCGGCCGGTAGTCGCCAAGGTCATCCACATTCACGCCATACACAATCGCCGCGCCGCCGAAGCGCGGGGCCTCTTCCTCCAACCGCTTGAACAGCTCGTCCTTGCAGTGGAAGCAGCGGTCGGCATTGTTGGCGGCATAATCGGGATTGTCGAACTCGAAGGTGGGGATCACCTCGTGGCGGATGCCGAATTCGATAGCCAGCGCGGCGGCATCTGCCTTGTGCGATTCAGGGATCGAGGGTGAATCGGCCGTGATCGCGATTGCGTTTTCGCCAAGCGCCTGTTTGGCCGCCCATGCCAGATAGGCCGAATCCGTGCCGCCTGAGTAGGCGACCAGGACGCGCCCCATGCCGCGCAGCAGGTCAAGGAGTTTCGCCTCCTTGGCCTTCAATTCCGCGGGGTCGATGAGCAGGGGCGTGGACAGCGTGACGAGGCCGGACATGACTCAATTATAGCTGTTCAGTTCATGAATCCCCCTTACGTCACGCGGGACGGCGCGTGATAGCGTGTTCGTTGGAGGTCGCCCCAATGAAACGCAGGCTGACGAGGAGGGCTGCGATTGGCAGAACCGCGGCAACGGTTGGACTGGCTCCCGCGCTTGGGACGGCGATCGCCTCTTGCGCCATTGCGGGCGGCAAAGCCCCCGAACCGCCCCCTGTGGTCTCGATCGTTTGGATCAGGGAAGGGTGATAGGCGACCTGCGGCTTCTCATTGCCCGGCTGGAATGTCGTGGAGGATCAGGTCGGGTTGCTTGAATTTGCCGGCCACGGCGGCCGTGCCGTCGGGCCGCGCTACGGTCGAACAGCCGCAGTGCATCTGGTCCTTCCAGGCGCCGCCCTTGACGCGCGCCAGCACCACGTTGGTCCCGGCCACCCACATCCCGGTCTTGGCCGCGATGCGGCGGATGTGATCCTGAAAGGCGCGGGCGTTCTTCTCCATCTCGTCAACAGGGGCGGCGAAGCCGTGCGGCGTGAGGAGCAGCCATGCACCCGCCTGCGCCGCGCGCTGGGGGATGGCGATGTCAAAGTTGTCGGCGCAGATGGTCAGGCCGATCCGTCCGAACTCGGTGCCGGCGGTCATTGAGCCGCCCAGGCTCCCGGCGTCGTAGAGGTGCTTGGTGAGGTCAGGCAGAGTCCGAATCTTCCTGTGTTTGAGAACGATGCAGCCCGAGCGATCGAGAATTACGGCTGAGTTGTAGACTCTGTCGCCGTCCTTCTCGAGACACCCGGCGCAGACCCAGACCCTATGCCGGACGGCCAGTTTGGCGAGGAACTCCGTGTACTTCCCCGGTATCGGGAGAGCATCCCGCCTGGCCTCCTGGTGGAGCCAGCCGAAATCGGCGGCTTCCGGCAGGCAGAGAAAATCCGGCTTGTGAAGCGCAGCGTCGCGCGCCGCATCCTCCGCGATCCGCATGTTCCGCGCGAGGTCGCCATCCTCCAGCGGGATCTGGGCCAGCGCCACGCGCAGACCTGGATGATGAGGAGTTATACGTTCGGCGGACTCCTGCTGAGTCCCAGCGGCGTTCACGGAAGCGGCCATCAATGTAATTACTTCACGGCGGCCAACGGATGTCATCTACCTATTCTCTGCATCGAAAGCGACGAATCGCAAACGGGCTGTACAACCAACCATACAGAGCTGCACACCAGGAAGTGAGAGGACTCCACCGTTTCCGCCCGCCCCGATACCGGCGGCAAAGCCCCAAACCGTTCCCCATCGCCTCTCTTGTGCGCATCAGGCAGAACCCGCCCGCGTGTGATGCCGACGAGCGGCATTTGCCGTTGGTTAAACCGGAGCTGGCCGCGATAGGAACGCCCCAAGGCGGCCTCGTCACTGATAGTGGGTCGGTTGGAGCCGGCCGGTGTTGAAGCAAAAGCGAATTCCGCAGCCACTCCGGCTAGAACCCAGCCGTCGCCGGCACTTGAATATTCGCTCCCGCCCCCGACGGCCTCTTCATGATCGCTGGCGGCCCCGCCTCCAGCGACGCCCATGTGTCTCCGCCCACAACACCATCGACTTGGAGCCGCTTCATCATCTGATACTGGCGGACCCTTGCCTCGGTTTTCATCCCAAACATCCCATCAACCCACAAGCACGGCTGAGTCGTCAGCCGCGCGTTAAGTAGGTTCTGGCAATATGCCACGGACAATCCGGTCGAGCCATTCCGAATCGTGGGGAGTCCCGAAAACGACATCTTGATTGGCCTCCTGTTCGAAAACCTCGTCTGTGACATGCTCGAACAACAATATCTTACCTCTTCCTGATCAGATATCAAGCTCTGATTTGCCGTTTATGCCTGTCGCAACGAAAAGCAGTGCTTACTTCACCGCCGCGTCCACCCAGAAGGGCAAATCACCGCCCCCACCCTGGATCGCCTGGACATAGACATGCCACTTCCCCGGCTCCGGCGACGCCACCTTCAACGGTTCCTCCCTGTCCCCTGCCTCATGCGCGTACCTCCGCCCTGACGGGCTCACCAGATATAAGTCGAAGCCCACCTTCGGGTCCTCCCACCCATGCCGCACCTCGATCGCCCGCGCCTTTCTCGGCACCGCCAGCGGCTTTGACCACCACTGCGCGAACGCCACCGTCCCCTCCCACTTCGGCTTCTGCTTGGGTGACGGTCTGATCGCCGCCACGCGCGCCGCCGGCGCCAATCCCGTCGGCCGGTTCCGCGAAACCACGGGCCCCCGGTAGTTCCCATTCCTGCCCTCACCCAGCTCCGCGAACCGGAAGGGGATCGACATCGACGCGATGTTCGGCGACCGCGTCACATGCACGTGCAAGTGCACACCAAACGAATACCCGCTCGTACCCGCTTCGGCCAGCGCCTGCCCCGCGTCCACCCGGTCGCCTGTCTTCACCAGGAACGTCCGCCTCTTCAGATGCGCGTAGTGCGAATACTCGCCGTCGCCGTGGTCGATCGTCACGTAGTTGCCAAATGTCCGCGACCTCGGCGTCTGTCCCATGCCCCGGTCGCGCGCGTATACGGTCCCCGGCCGCATCGCCGCCACAAGCCGATTCGTCACCGGCGCGACGTCCCAGGCATGAATCGCCCGCCCCCAATGCGAATACGAGCCGAACGGCCCTTGAGTGATCCGCCACGTATGCCCATCCAGCACCGGCAACCGGTAGTCGCTCCCCGTCGCCACCTGAAACGCCGCCGGCGCGCTCTGTTCGCCCGACTCCGACCGCAATATCGCGTAGTACTGCCCTGGCGCCAGCGTCTGAACCGGCGCCGTCAAAGTCGTCCCGTCCTGCGTCTCCGGCATCACGTGCGCGACAAACTCCCACCCGCCCGCCTGCCGGTAGCGCGCCACATTGATTGTTGTCAGTCCCCGCGCCCCGGCCGCCTCGACGGCAATCCGCGCCTGTCCGCCGGTCGCCTGCTGCCACCTCACCCCCATAATCTTCAATCCACCCACGTGAACCGATCCCGCAATCGTGAATCGCCTCTCGTGCGCCACCGCTCCGTTCACCGTCACCCGCGTCCGCCACTCGCCCGGCATCGTCCCCGCCGCGTAGCCCGCCACCGGCAGCACGCTCAGAAAACAGAGTTCACCCGCCTTCGGCAACTCCTCATAGGGAACCGCCGACGCCACCTCCCCCCGCGGCGTCACCCACTCGATCTGCAGTTTGTCGCCAGCCCGCACGCCGCGCGCGACGAATCTCAGAAAAATCTGCTGCGCCCCGGCCTCAAACGATTGCCCTGTCCGCCTAACAACACACTTGTTTTCATCGGCTTCCAAGCCGAGTCTGCTGTCGCGCACCTCGGTTGCCCCCAGAACCCAAACCGGGGCGGCAAGCATCAAACAGAGCAATAGAACACGGCGCATCGCCACTCTCCTATCGGCAACATCCGGCTTATCCTTCAGGCCGCTTGACTTTTCGATAGTACTTCTTGTTTACTAGTTATTGTCAATGTACTCGATGCCTCAGCGCGACGTCGAAGCCCTGGTGGAACAGTTCCGCCAGGACTGCCGCCACGCCGGTATGAGCCTCACGCACCAGCGCGAGGTCATCTTCCGGGCGCTGGTGGAGATGGACGGCCATCCGAGCCCCGAGGCCATTTACGGCCGCGTCAAGCAGCAGATTCCGGCCATCTCTCTGGCCACCGTCTACAAGAATCTGAAGACCTTTCTCGATACCGGGTTGGCCCACGAGGTCAGCCTCCACCATGGAGCTCTGCGATTGGAAACTAATTCCGATCCGCATCATCACTTTGTCTGTGTCCGCTGCAAGGAAATCTTCGACATCGAAGAGGACCACCTGATGCCCGTCGAACTGCGCCGGCAGTTGCCCGAAGGCTTCCGTCTTCAGCGCTACTCCGTCGAGTTCCAGGGCCTCTGCGGCCCTTGCGCCGCAAGTTCGCCAAAGTCTTAGTTCAAATCGTTCAAGGAGTATCAATCACATGCTTGGTGTTGGACAGAAGTTCCCCCAATTCAACGTGAAGGCCACCGTCTCGAATGACCTCAAGACCGCCTTTGCCGACGTTAGCAACGCGACCTACGCGGGCAAGTGGAAGGTCGTCTTTTTCTGGCCGAAGGACTTCACCTTCGTCTGCCCGACCGAGATCGTCGCCTTCGGCAAGCTCAACAAGGATTTCGCCGACCGTGACACCGTTCTGCTCGGCGCCAGCGTCGATTCCGAGTTCGTCCACCTCGCCTGGCGTCAGAACCACGCCGACCTGAAGGACCTGCCCATCCCGATGCTCGCCGACGTGAAGCGCGAACTGTCCGCGGCCCTGGGCATCCTCGACCCCGAAGCGGGCGTGAGCCAGCGCGCCGTCTTCATCGTCGACCCGCAGGAAGTCATCCGCTTCGTGATGGTCACCGACCTCTCGGTCGGCCGTAACTCCCAGGAAGTCCTGCGCGTCCTCGACGCCCTTCAGACCGACGAACTCTGCCCCTGCAACTGGAACAAGGGCCAGGAAACCATCCACGTCTAGTTCGAAGAACCCAAGCGAACCGCGCCGCCAACGGAGCCGCGACCGTGAGGGAGCGGTCACCTGTTGCCTGAGTCCGCGAACGTAGAGAGCGGGTGCCGACCTGAGTGTCGCGACCAGGGGGTCGTGTGCGGGTCAGGGGACCCGCCCTCCGTCGATCAACCGCGAACGAAGAGAGCGGGTTCCGCCACCAACCGTTTCAAAACAAGCCCTTTGGGGCGTCCAACCGGGCGCCCCAACTTCTCCAAATTCATACCCTGAAAGGAATCTTCATAACAAAATGACTCTCCAGCAACTCGCCGACGCCATCCCCGATTACGCCAAGGACCAGCGCGTCAATCTCCAGAACGTCCTCAAGCAGGAGGAACTCACCGAACAGCAGACCTGGACCGTCGCCGTCGCCTGCGCCATGGCCTGCCGCAACACGAAGCTCACCGCCGCCGTCGTCGCCGAAGCCGCCGCGAAGCTCACCCCCGAGCAACTCAACTCCGCCAAGGCCGCCGGCGCCGTCATGGGCCTGAACAACGTCTTCTACCGCTTCCGCCACATGATCGGCAAGCCCGACTACGAACAGATCCCGGCCCGCCTCCGCATGCAGGCCATCCGCATGCATGGCGACGATCCGGTCGATTTCGAACTCGCCTGCCTGGCATCGTCGGCCATCAAAGGCTGCGAAGCCTGCGTGAAGTCCCACGACGCCGTAGTCCTCGAAAAGGGCCTCACCACCGAAGCCGTAGTAGCCAGCGTCCGCATCGCCGCCACGCTGCACGCTGTCGCCACCGTCCTCGACACCGAGAGCATCTGACCCTCCGACGGTAAGCGGGGGCATCCGGGATGTGTCAACGGAGAGTGTCAACGGAGAGACACTCCGCTAGACAGATGAGTAACAGAGCCGAAACTGTGGTATCCTGCCGTCCGGAAGTCTGAGTCGCAGGCTTCGGAAAGTGAGGGAGTACCCATGCGTTTCTTTCTAGTTTCCTGTTTGGTGTGTGTCCCAATGTTCGCGGCTAACGTCACCGTCAATTGCTCTGAGGGGCCTATCTCCTCCCACTAGCGTCCGGCTATAAGTCCCACAGATTCAACTGGTTAGAAAATGAGGGT
>CAZLDN010000131.1:0-14031 GCA_964558355.1 uncultured Candidatus Solibacter sp. | reverse complement strand
CTCGGGCGTGTCGTAGACGGGCATGAGGACGGAAAAGCGGGGGGCTGCGCCGCCGGGCGGCGGCGGAGGGGGGCGGGTCGACAGGCGGCGGGCGACCGACGCCTTCCAGCCGAGCAGGCCCCCGCCGGCCGCGCTCAAGGCGCGCCAGATGCGGCTCGAGAGGATGGAGCGCAGGCCGCGGGCGACATCGGCGAGCTGCGCTTCGAGGCGCCCGACGCGCTCCTCGATGGCGCGCCTCGCCTCGCACTCCTGTTCCAACTTGCGGCGGAGGGCGTCGAGGTTGGTCCGCAGGTCGGGATCGGAATCCGGCATTCTCACAGAATTGTAGCGGAATCGCGGGTCTGTTGCGCCGGAATGAAACGGCCGTAATCCGTCCGTAGCGTTTTGACGGGCGATTCCGGCGGGCCTTCCAGCCATCCGGCAGCCCGCCACGCGCGCTCAGCTGGGCAGCGAGCGAGGCCCGCTGAGCGCGAAACTGCGGCTTTGGCGCTTCCCCGGCCGCTCAATAACTTACGTCGGCACACTTCAAGCCGTAGCGGAAAACCTCGAATCCCGCATCTTCAATCCAGCCGCCAGGATGAGCCTTCCGGCTTCAAGCTGGCAGCGGCAGCATTCGCATCGCGCCATGCCAGTTGCCGAACCGGCTCAGGCTGCGCACCAGGCGCAGGATCGTCCGCCTGGCGTGACGCACCAGCTTGCCCGGTGTGTTGAAAATCAGAAACCGCAACCGCTTGCGCCGCGCCGCCAGCGACTCCGCCGGCAGCGCCAGCCGCTTCACCGCCGTCAATACGTTAAACGTCAGCACCGCCAAGCGCAGCCACGCCGCGTTGGCCCCGAACCGCGCGCACGGCAGCACGCCCCCGGCCAGCTCGTTCTTGATCACCGCGTGCGCCCCCTCGATCGTGCCCGCCTTCTCGCGATGCCACGGGAGCAGCTTCTTCGGCGCCCAGTCCCACAGATTCGTGCGCACCGCGAAGTACTTCACCGCCGCTCCGTCGTCGAACAGTTCGCCCTGCTTCTTGCGAATCCGGATGGCGATGCAACGCAGCGGCTCGCGATACCCGGTGGACAATCGGTATTACGCATTCTCGGGCGTGTTATTCTATGCTGACGTGAAGGGCGCGCTGCTGCTGAACGGCCGCGTCAATAACCTGGAGTATGGTTCGTGTGCGCCGCGCGCGCTACAGGTTTTTATCAGCGACCAGGACTTCAGGACTTTGTGGGCGCAGCCCGAGCGGACCTACCTGCTCGTGGAGACACCCGCTGTCGAGCGTATCCGCTCACTCGCCGGAGCGGACGCGCTGCACCTTGTGAAGGGGAGCCGAGGCAAGTTTCTCTTTGTGAACCAGCAGCCATGAAGGTGACCGTCGACGCCACGCCAATACTGGTCCGCAGCGCGGGCGTGAAGAGCTATCTGTTCCATTGGATCGAAGCCTTGCGCGACGTGGCCGGGCCTCACTCGCTGGCTACGTGGCCTCGCCTTGGCGCGGACGCAGCACTCGACCATGAACGAAGCCCGCTTTCCGCGCTGGCGACGTTCGCGCATCTCGGCCGCGCGGCCCTGGCGCGCTACGCCGCGTCGGCGCCGCCGCGCCGGGGCACGGACGTCTTTCACGCCTCCAACCTGGTCCGCCGCGCCCCGCGCGGGGCGCGCGTCACTGCGACCCTGCACGACTTGACCTGCTGGCTGATGCCCGAATTCCACGCGCGCGGTAACATCGCGGCCGACTTCGCTTTCGCCGGGCAGATCCTGGTCCGCGCGGACGCGGTAATCGCAATCAGCGAACATACGCGGCGCGACGCGCTGCGCGTGCTGCGCCTGAAGCCGGAGAAGGTGCACACCATTCATCCGGGCGTCGCGGCGGCGTATTTCCAGCAGCCCGCGCCTGAAACACAACCGCGGCCCTACGTTCTTTACACCGGAGCCGTGGAACCTCGCAAGAACCTCGGCCGGCTGCTGGACGCGTGGCTGGCCCTGCCGCGCGAGTACCGCCACGCGTTTGAACTGCGCATTGCCGGCCCCACAGGCTGGCGCGCGGAAAGCACCGAAGCGCGCCTGCGAGCCGCTGACGGCGTGCGGCGCCTGGGCTACGTGCCTGAAGCGCAATTGCCCGGGCTGTTCCGCCGCGCAACGCTTTTCGTTTACCCCTCGCTGTACGAAGGCTTCGGCCTGCCGGTGGCCCAGGCGATGGCCTCGGGCGTACCGGTGATCACTTCGCACGTCAGCTCGCTCCCCGAAGTGGCGGGCGACGCGGCAGAATACGTGAACCCGCGCAGCACGGTGGACCTGGCGGCCGCGCTGCGCCGGCTACTGGATGATCCCGCGCGCCGCGCCTCGTTGGGCGCGGCCGGCCGGGAGCGCGCCGCCCGCTTCCAGTGGTCCCGCTGCGCGGAGGCCACTTGGAGGCTGCTGGAATCGCTCGCCGGATGAGATACTCGAAGATGACCTGAAACCCGCCCGCAATGACGTCCATCCTGTTCGACAACGTATCCAAGACCTTCAGGCTGCATCATGGCCGCGCGCTGATTGCCGGCCACCTGCGCGCCATGATCGGGGAGCGGCTCAATCCGAAGGATACGCTCTACGCCCTCCGGGACGTGCCCTTCAGGATCGCGCGCGGCGAGTCCTTTGCGCTGATCGGCGCGAACGGCGCGGGCAAGAGCACAGCGTTGAGCCTGATAGCCGGCCTGGCACGCCCCGATGCGGGCACGGTGCGGGTAGAGGGACGCCTGGCGGCGATGCTCGAACTGGGCTCCGGCTTCCACTACGATCTGACCGGCGAGGAAAACGTGCTGCTGAACGCGTCGCTGCTCGGCATGTCGCGGCGCGAGGCCCGCGAGGCGCTGCCGCGCATCACCGAATTCGCCGGCCTGGAGGATTTCATCGGCGAACCGCTGCGCACGTATTCCGCGGGCATGGTCACGCGCCTGGCCTTCGCCACGGCGACCCACGTGGATCCGGAGATTCTGCTGATTGACGAAGTGCTCGCCGTGGGCGATCAGCAGTTTCAGAAGAAGTGCGCCGCCCGGCTCGATCACCTGCGTGGCGAAGGACGCACGCTCGTCTGCGTCTCGCACGACTTCGGCACCATCCCGCGGTTGTGCGGCCGTGCCATCTGGCTTGACCACGGGCGCCTTGTCATGGATGGTCCGGCCGCGGATGTCGTCGCCGCGTATCAGGAGGCCGCGCCCGCTCCGCCGGGCACGTGATTTAGGGCCGCGGCCCGGGTGCGATCCGGAAGTCCCACGCCTGGGTGTTGCCCCGGCCTAAGGAAGTGATCGGCTCTCGGCTCAGACGTTCCGGCATGTTCTGGACCGTTCGGGGTGCCAATGCCATCATCGCGTTGCGCTGCTGCCGGCTCAGCCGCCGGTTAGAGGATTACTGGGAATCCCGCTCACGCGCCGCCTGATCATCCACATTCACTGCTGTCCGGTTAGAAGTCGAATAGATTCAACTGGTTGCCGGGGTCGAGTAAATCGCTTCCGGAGTCGGGGCCCTGAAGTGCCTGTAAAATGGGCGTTTTCTCGAAGAGCGTGATGCTGAGGACCTGTAGAATTTGGTAGAGGCTGGCCTCCAGGCCCAGGCGCTTGCGGACGATGGCGACCAGGACGTAGACCGAGACTGCGATCCAGATCTGGGTTTTCACGGCGTTCTCGCTGGTACCGTAAAACGCCTTGATCCGCAGGTGCTGCTTGATCCACTTGAAGAACAATTCTACCTGCCAGCGGCACTTGTAGATCTGGGCAATCGTAAGTGCTGGCAGCACGAAGTTGTTAGTCAAGAATGTGAGATGGTTATTGGTTTCGGCGTCGACATAGCTGATGCGGCGCAACGCGTCCGGGTATGCTTGGGCGGACTTGATGGTGGCCAAGACGACTGTCTGGTCGGAGTGCACCCCAGTGCTCTTGTCCACGGGGTGAGAGTAACGCCGCTGGAGCACCACGTTTTCTTTGGTGCGCACGACGAAGAACGCCCCGGAGAGCGTGAACCGGTAGAGTCGCTCGAAATCCACGTAGCCCCGGTCGAACACATAGAACGCACCGGCCTCGATTACGATCTCGTCGAGAACGTTCACGTCGTGCAGTTTGCCGCCGGAAATGCGAATAAAAGTGGGGATATTGCCGTGCAGGTCCAGCAGCGTATGCATCTTCACGGCGGCCTTGTGCTTGCGGAATTTCGCCCACGGAAACAGATTCAGGCACAGATCAATGGTGGTCGAATTCAAAGCATACAGGCTTTGGTCGAGGTCCACGCCGAGCGGATCGTCGGCGTAAAGCGGCCGTGCGATGCGAATCAAGACGTGGGCGAAGTCGGCAAAGATGCGCCAGTCGCGTGACTCGTTGGCGTCGGCCAGAGTGGTGCGCACCACCGTGCCGCGAAAGCCCAGGTGGTAGAGTTTGCCGGTCACCGAGCGCAGACAAGCTTCGATGTCCCGTAGACTCTCGCGATAAGTCAGTTGGGCGAAGGCCATCGCCAAATATTGATCCCAATAAGAGAACCTCCTCCACCGTGAATCGCCATCGTAACGGGCCACGCATTTCTGGAACTCCTTGTGAGGGAGATGTGCGATCAACTCCGAGAAAACGAACCGGCCAACATGCATCCCCCATTGTCTAGGTAAGCCCCGGAGGAGGCGCAGACCACATTTTCAGCGGCTCAGCGTTCAAATCGTTCCCGGCCAGAATTCCCGCTACCAGCTTGCAGAAAAGGGACTTATTGGGTTTCGCAAAGTACTTTACCGGACACTATACAGCCGCGCATAAATAAACGGACATGCAGCTCAACAAAAAGGGAGTAGATACGAGCGGATCAGTTCCGAGTGTGATTGCATCTCTCCGAAGACCCTCGACAGGGTGCCCACCAACTCCGCTTCGGTTGCGAAGTACCGGTTATGGGTTCCGTTCTTACGTGTGTGCTGCCAGAGCCGCTCGACCGGGTTGAACTCGGGCGAGTACGGCGGCAGTTGATGAACCTCCAGCCAGTGTCGATTGGCGGCGAACCACTTCCATAGCTCTGCGTCCTTGTGGTAAGAGGCGTTGTCTTGAATCAGAATGGCTCCCCGCCGGCGATAGCGCCGCGCCAGTTGTTCCAAGAAGGCGAAGTAGGTGGTGGCGTTGAAGACGGTGTCCTGCCGGTAATGGAAACGAGTGTCCCACCGTTCGATGGCGCCCAGGATCTTCACGCTCTTGCGTTCTCCTGTGACCGGCACTTCGGGCGGCTGGCCGACGCGGCTCCAGGTGGCATGCAGCGTGGAGTCCTGACGGAAGCTCGCTTCGTCGGTGAAGATCAGCGCCCAGCCTTTGGTTTGGGCTTTTTTTTAATGTTCGGATAGGTGCGTCGGTGCCAACGGTCCTGCGCGCTGGCATCGGCGCGCGCCAGCACACGACGGGGCCGTTGCACGGAGAAGCCCAGATCGTGCAGCAGTTTCCGCACATGCCCCGGATGGTAGGCCACGCCGAACTCTTCCTCGATCACCCAGGCCAGCATAGGGGAGGTCCACAGGCCCATAAGCGCTAATTCCAGATCGCGTTCAAGATGAGACTAAATGTGGCACAATGGGTGCATGGCAAGACCTCGTCGAATCGATCCGGAACTTGTGGCGAAGGCGCGCACTGTGGTCGCACAGGCTACCGATGCCAGGACTCTGCGCGCCGCCCAGGCCGTTCTGATGCCCGCCTTGGCCCACACCACCCTGGAGCAAACGGCGGTTCTACTTGGAGTGGGCCGCGCCAGCGTGCCGCGACTTCAGCGGCGCTTCCGTGAAGGGCGGCAACTGGTTCGCTCCTCCCCGAGTTGGGGTGGTCGCCGACGGGCGCTGATGACGGCGGAAGAAGAAAAGGCGTTCCTGGCGCCTTGGGCGGAACAAGCCCGCGACGCGGGCGTGTTGGTGGTCTCACCGCTGCGCGCGGCGCTGGCCGAAAAACTGGGCCGGAAGGTCGCACCCTCGGTGCTGTATCGTCTGTTGGCGCGACACGGGTGGCGGAAAGTGGCCCCGGACACTCGGCACCCCAAGAGCGATCCGGTCGCCCAGGCGGAGTGGAAAAAAAACTTCCGGAAACGCTGGCAACCCTACTGACTCCCGAGTTGGTAGCCGGCCGTCCCGTGCGCTTGATGTTTCAAGACGAGGCCCGGTTCGGGCGCATGGTACGACCCCGGCGGTGCTGGGCGCCGGCACCATTACGGCCCGTGATCAGCAACGGCTACGAGCGGCAGTTTATCTACGTGTATGGGGCGGTCAGTCCGGTGCAGGGCGAGTTGGATTGGCGGCTGTGTCGCGAGATGAATACCGTGAGAATGGGCGAGTTTCTCCAGCAAGTCAGCCAAGCCCACCCAGCAGATCTCATCGTAATGGTGGTGGACGGAGCCAGTTCGCACAAAGCCAAGGCCCTCCCCATCCCGGGCAATATCCGGTTGCTGGCGTTGCCCCCCTACGCCCCCGAACTGAACCCTCAGGAACATGTATGGGATGAGCTGCGTGAGAAAGAGTTCCCGAACCGGGTATTCAACCACATGGACGCCGTCATCCGGCAACTGGAGCAGGGTTTGCCCCGCATAGCCGCCGACTCGACAGGACTCCGCAGCCTTACCGTTTGGCCTTGGATAATTCGTCTCAACTTGAACGCGAGGTAGAATAATTAAGCAACGCGTCCCTCAATATCTTGGGCAGTTCCCTCGCTGGACCACAACATGTACAAGCATTTTGCGGTGGAAATGTTCTTAAGTTAGCGCCTATGGGTCCACAGGCCGGTGTCCAAACCGTACGCCACCGGACCACTGTCGAGAATGTCGCCGAGTTGGGTGCGTTGCTCGGCGGTCAACAGCGGCGGCCGTCCGGACCGGTATCCTTCCAGGAGGCCTTCCACTCCGTGGCTCTGATAGAGGGACAACCATTCGGAGACACTGGATCGCGGCGCCTTCAGAATCCCCGCCAGTTCTCCGCTGGTGCGCCCTTCGGAGTTCAGGATCACGGCTTGCAGACGCTTCGCCACCCGGTAGGCGCCCTCCCGTTCCGCTTCCTTGGTAAGGCGAACGAGCCGGCTATGCGTCTTGGTGTGCAAACGTAGCAGTCGAGGAACCATGGCCACTCCTCCTGCGAGAAGTATGCCACACTCGAAGCGCATATGTCCGTTTAATTATGCGCGGCTGTATAGTGATCCACATTTATGTCGCGCACCCAACGTGCGACAATTTATTTACTGCTCATGCGGAACGAGGCGTCGGTACGAATCCGGGAGGCTCTGCGCGCGCTGGAGGAGGCTCGCTCGGCGGTCGTGGAGACCGAGACCCTTCGCAGCGCCCTGGCCGAGATCGGGGCGGCGCTGGAGCGGATGGAGCGGCGCGGCGCAGTGCTGGCGGCGCAGCAGCAGTTGCTGGACGACCGCCTGCTACGCGTCGAGAACAACCGGTTGTTCCGCGTGTGGAGCGCGGTGGTGGGCTGGGTTCTCGATCTGCGGCGCCGAGCGGGCGGGAGCGGAATCGGCGAGAGCCCGGCGGAAGAGTACGCTGTCTGGACGGCGCACGAGCGGGCCGCGCTCCCCGCGCCGGAGGAAGCACGGCGCGCGGTGGAAGGATGGCGCGTCCGGCCGCGCTTTTCGGTCGTGACGTGGACCGGCGGGGAGACGGCGGGGCGGGCGCTCGAGTGGCTGCGCGCGCAGGCGTACCCCGAGTGGGAGGCGTGCGTGGGCGGCCCCGGCGCGGCGGCAGGGCTGGCGGCGGCCGCCGGGCAGGCCACCGGCGATTACCTGGTGTTCCTCGGTCCGGAGGACGTGCTGTCTCCATTCGCGCTCTACTTCGTCGCTGAGGCGCTGCAGTGGGGCTCCTTCGATGTGGGGTATGCCGACGAGGACCGGGTGGACTCGGCGGGCGGGCGATGCCGCCCGCACTTCAAACCGGGCTGGTCCCCCGCCCTGCTGGAGCGCCGCATGTACCTCGGCCGGCCGCTGATAGTCCGGCGGGAGTGGTTCGTGAAGCGCGGCGGGCTCTCGCCGGAGAGCGCGCAGGCGCATTTTCACGAGATGGCGCGGCGGCTGACAGAGGGCGCGGCGGTGCGGCACATCCCGCGCGTGCTCTGTCATCGCCCGGCGGACGCGCCGGACGACCCCGACCTGCCGCAGCCGACGCGCCAGGCCGGAGGGCCGATGACGGCGGTGATCTGCTCCCGCACGCCGCGTCTATTGGAAAGCTGTCTCAAGTCTCTGCGGGCGACAGCGAGCCGGCAGATTCCGGAGATCGTGGTGGTGGCGCACGAGGAGGGCGGCCCGAACGAGGCGTTGCGGGAGGCGGCACGGCGGCACGGCGCGGCGGTGGTTTCATACGGCGGAGCGTTCAACTTTTCTGATATGAACAATAGGGGCGCGGCGGCGGCGGCGGGGCCGCACCTGCTGTTTCTCAACGACGACGTCTTAGCCCACTCGCCGGGGTGGGCCGAGGAGCTGGCCGGAGAACTGGAACTGCCCGGCACGGGGATCGTGGGGGCTGTGCTGCGCTACCCTTCCGGCGCGCTCCAGCATGCGGGCTTGGTGACGGGCATGGTGGACGGAGTGGGGCACGCGGGCCGCTGGATGGAGCGGAGCGAACTCTGGCCCTGGCTGCTCGAAACGCGCAACGTGTCGGCGGTCTCGGGCGCATGCATGGCGGTGCGCGCCGAGGTGTTCGCCGCACTCGGCGGCTTCGACCCGGCGTTCCCGAACAACTACAACGACGTCGATTTGTGCTTCCGGGCGGCGGCGCGCGGCTGGAAGGTGGTCTGCGCGGCGGTTCCCGGCCTGGTCCACGCCGAATGCCGAACGCGGCGCGGGCTAGTGCGGTTCGAGGAGAGGCTACTTTTCTTCGAGCGCTGGGCGGAGGTTCTGGCGTGCCCGGACCCGTACTACTCGCCGTCGCTCGCACCGGCCGAGAGGATCGGGCTGCGGCTCGGCGGCGGCTGGGCGTGTGCGGCCGTTCTGGCGGAAGCCGGGACGGAAGATCCGCTGCAGCAGGAGTGATAAGTGTCGGAGAGCATGCCGAGGCCTCCCCTTTTATCGTCCACATCCACGTCCCGAAGACCGCCAGAGTGGCGTGCCGGACCCTGCTGGGCCGGTGTTCCGGCGACACGCACACGAACCTGGACGTGGCGTTTTTCGTCTATCTAGAGTATTTTCTGAGATACTGTAGATGGCTCCGGCGATTCTTCCGCAGGGAAGATGGCAACCGCATATTCAGACGATCTACGACGAAAGTTGCTGGAAGCTCATCAGCGCAAAGAAGGCAGTTTGTCGCAACTGGCTCAGCGCTTCTCGGTCAGCCTAGGGTGGGCGCTGAAGATCTCTTCGCAACTGCATCGCACCGGAAAGATGGATCGGGCCGCCGGCCGCCGGCGCGGACCGGCCAGCAAGGTCACGGCGGAGATCCAGCAGGAGTTGAAGGACTGGATCGCCAAGCAAACCGATCTCACACTGGCCGAACTGCAGCTTCGGCTGTATGAGCAGCACCAGTTGGAAATCAGTTTGTCGCGCTTGTGGACGGTGCTCAAGGGGATCGGTCTGCGGCTGAAAAAAAGTCGCTCCACACCTCCGAGCAAGACACCGAAGCAGGCCGCCTTAAGCGTAGCCTCTGGCGACAGGAGACGAGCCAGATCGACGCGGCAAACCTGATTTTCCTGGACGAAAGTGGTGTTACGACGGAGATGACGCGGCGCCGGGGCCGCACGGTGGGCGGCGGACGCCTGCACGACGCCGTGCCCGCTGGACGTTGGCGCACGCTGACGTTGCTGGGCGCGGTGTCGGTCTCCGGTTGGGTCGCCACCATGACCATCGAAGCGCCCACCGACGGCGACGTGTTCCTGGCGTATCTGGAACAGGTGCTGTGCCCGCAGTTGAGGCTGTGCCTGTCGCAAATCCCATCTGCAGCCGGATGCGGCCTACTTGTGCGGATCGAAAGCGGCACACGCGCTGTCCTCGAAACCAGACCTCAAAACCAGACGTTCCTGGTGGAGTTGTTCCGAAAGCGGTTTTGGCGATCCAGGCTGGCTGCTTTGGGGGCCTCGGCGTCGGATGCCAGGAATTGAACACACTTCCAGCACGGGCCCCCAATCCACGCCGCGTGCGTAAGTTCAGGCGGCGCGCCGTTCGTACCGGTGATGCAGCCCACCGACTTGTGGGATGGCAGCAATCCGGCCAAGTGCCGGCGCCTCGACGGGTCGTGATTCCGGCGCATCCTTGGCCAGCGACAGGTGCGTCCTCGACTCGTGATAGTACTCCACGAACGACTTCATCTGCCGGTACAGCGAGGCTTCGTTGAAGACGATCACGTGATCCAGGCACTCGCGGCGAATCGTGCCGATCACTCGTTCCACGTAAGCGCGTTGCCAGGGCGACCGAGGTGCCGACAGCACTGGCTTGATGCCCATCTCCCGAACTTGCTTGTTGAAGTCATCGCCGAAGATCCGGTCACGATCTCGCAAGAGATACCGCGGGGCGGTATCCCAAGGGAAGGCATCGCGGAGTTGCTGGGCAGTCCACTCCGCCGTGGGATGGGCAGTGACGTTGAAATGTACGATCCGCCGCCGGTCGTGAGCCAGAACAAGGAAGACGTAGAGGACCTGAAACCGGATGGTCGGAACCGTGAAGAAGTCGACCGACACCATGGTCTTGACGTGGTTCTCCAGAAACGTCCGCCAGGTCTGCGACGGCGGCTTGCGACGGCGGACCATGTACTTGCCGACGCTGGTTTCACCGACGTCGATACCGAGCTTGAGAAGCTCGCCGTGGATGCGCGGTGCTCCCCAGAGTGGATTCTCACGGCTCATCGTGCGGATCAGTTCCCGAATGTCTTTCGGGACCGCCGGTCGTCCAAGCTGCCCGCGCCGGACCTTCCATGTCCAGAACAGCCGGAAGCCCTTGCGGTGCCAGGAAATGACGGTTTCCGGCTTGACGATGACCAAAGCAGTTCGCCAATCGCGCCAGATTTCGCACAGCCACGCCCAGAGGAGTCGATCGGCTGACGTCAGTTTCGGCCGCTTCACAGAGCGCTGCAGGACGCCGAGTTGGTGCCGTAGAGCAAGGTTCTCCAGATAGAGTGCGGCTCGTGATTTGAATGTCGCGGACGCTGTGACGCCCAGCACGCGGAGCGTGCTCATGGCCAAATGGAGGAAATAACGAATGAGGCGCAAGCTCCATGTTCTCATTCAGTTCGAAGTTTGCGATAGGGACAGCTCGAAGTAATGCTCGCCCGACTACTGATCTGTCCAGAGAGACCCCGGTCAAGAAGATCCAAGGTCAGCGGACGCTCCGCACCGTTTCCGCCGGCGGTGGTCGACCAACTCGCCAGTCTGTGGGCTCGGAGTTCGCCCACTGGCTGTAATGGTCAGTGGCTCTTCGTCTCACCGGCCGTCCTTCTGCGGCTCAGATCTGGTTTTGACTACCCACAGGTAGTCCGATGCCCTTCATAAGCTTCAATCACGTCGCGGATCCGACCGCTCATCATGAGCTCGCCGCGATCCAGCCAGATGGCGCGGTCGCACAGTTCCTGCACCATGCCGGTCGCATGTGAGACGCACAACAGCGTCTTGCCGGCGTGCCGGAACCGGTGGATGCGTTCGAAACACTTGGCCTGGAACGCCTGATCTCCCACCGCCAGCACTTCGTCGATGAGCAAGATCTCTGGATCCATGTTGATGGCCACCGAAAACGCCAGGCGCATGATCATCCCGGTCGAATAGGTGCGCAGTGGCTCACCGATGAAGTCGCCGATGCCGGCGAATTCCACGATCTGGTCAAACAGCTCCGCCGTGCGGCGCCGGCTCAGTCCGATGAGCGACGCGTTGACGCGGACATTCTCGGCGCCCGTCAGGTCCGGATGGAACCCCGAGCCCAGCTCCAGCAGTGCCGCGATCCGGCCGTTCACAGTAACGGTGCCCGTGTCGGGCGTGGCCAGCCCCGCCACCAGCCCGAGCAGCGTGCTCTTTCCCGCCCCGTTCGGCCCTATCACAGCCAGACCCTCCCCTTCCTCCAGCTCGAACGAGACGTTCTTCAGGGCGTAAAACCGTTCCCCACGCTGCCCGCGAAGCCAGTTCGCCAGGCGGTGCCGCAGCAGCCGCCGCCCGGCGTGCCGGTGGAAGGACTTCGAAACGCTCTGAAACTCAATCGCCGTCATGGGTGTCTACAGGTAATCGTAAAACTTCGGCTTCAGCCGCCGGAACACCAGCAACCCAATCCCCAGCATCGCCAGAGAGGAAATCGTCAGCTTGATCAGCAGCGAAGGCGCCGGCGGCGCGCCGTCGATCAGGATGGTCCGCAGCGCCAGCACTAGCGCCGCCACCGGATTGAATTGGTATACCTCTTTGTACGCTGGCGGGATTAGGGAAAACGGGTAGAAAATCGGAACCAGCCAGAACAGGACCGTGTTGACCGACTCCACCACGTAACGGATGTCCCGGGTAAAGACGTTCAACGACGCAGTGATCAGCGAAATCCCGCACACGAACACGATCTCCATGCCCCAGATGAAAGGCAGATAGGCCCAGTACCGGTTCGGCGTGCCGCCGGACAGGAACACGAAAAGGAACAACAACCCGATCTGTATCAGCAGGTGCAGGCAATTCGACAGCACCGCCGCCAGCGGGATGACCTCGCGCGGCACCGCCACCCGCTTGATCAACCCGGCGTTTTCCACCAGCGAAGTTGTCCCCGACAGCCAAGCGATGCTGAAGAAGTTAAACGGCACCAGCCCGCACAGCACGAATACGGCGAAGTGTGGAATTGACTGGTTGACAAAAATCCTAGTGAAAACGAACGTCAGTACCCCCATCAGCACCAGTGGATTCAATAGCGACCAGAAAACCCCCAGCGACATGTTGCGGTAGCGGATCTTGAAGTCCTTCTGGATCAGGTTCGGGATGAGGAAGCTGTACTCGCCGTTCCACATAAGAATGAGTGCGCGCGGGACTGTTCCGCCCGCGATTGCTTGGACAGTATAGACATCATACTCATGCAGCCTGCTGGAGCGCAAGGAAGCGCTCGCGAGCCTGCCGCGGGGACTGGAAGTTCAGGCGTTCGATGAGCCATTCGCGGTTGTAGAGGTCGCGGAATTCGCGCAGTGCCTGTTGCAGCTCATCGAGGTCGCGGAAGTGGCGCACCCACAGGAGCTGCTCCTTGAGAGTGCGGAAGAACCGTTCGATGCAGCCGTTGCCCTCGGGCTGGCGCACGAAGGCGGGCGAGGACTCCATGCCGAGGAAGCGGATTTCCCTTTGAAACGTGTCGCTCATGTACTGGGAGCCGTGGTCATGGCGGATTTTCAAGCCCACGGCGGCGTTGTTCTGGAAGCCGCCGAAGTGTTCCTTCACCCCCTGGCGGATCGGCTCCAGCGCCTCGAACCGCGTGGCGCGCTTGGCGGCGTGGATGCCCACGCATTCGGCCGTTTTGTGGTCGATGGCGGCGAACACGGTGGTCTGGCCGCCGGCGAGCGTCACGGTCGCGGTGGCGTCGGTGCCCCACATCTGGTTGGGTTGCTCGGGGATGATGGTCCCCTCGTGCGCCCTGGCGGGGGCGGGCGCGATCTGGCGCTGCGGCGCCAGCAACTGGTTCTCGCGCATGAGCCGCCGGACGCGGTCCTTCGAGGTGCGGAACCCGCGATGGCGGAGCCGCGCCCAGATCTTGCGATGGCCCTCGCCGTGGAAGGGCGAATCGGCGATCACCTGGCGGATCTCGGCGAGCAGGCCGGCGTCGCCGTGCATAGTATGGCCTGCCGTGAAATCGCATGAGGGCGTCGATGTACCAGGCTGGTGGCGGTGCGCCGGCTGACCGGTACTCCAGAGGCACAATCGCAAAGAAACCACGCCGGGGCATCGCAAGACGGCTCTGCTTCCGCAGGCGCATCGCCGCATGCCGGATGGCGGTTTCGGACAGTCCACACGCGTCAGCCGCTTCCTCCCTGGTGAAGGTGTAGCGGCCAGACTCCTGAAGCCTGTCCACAAACTGGGTCAACGGTAGTGGATCCAGGACTTGCGGTTTCGTTCGCACAACAAACCACTATACGCTACTTTGTGAGAATGA
>CAZLDN010000130.1:0-14230 GCA_964558355.1 uncultured Candidatus Solibacter sp. | reverse complement strand
ATCGCGATCGGCATCAGTTCGGAACGCTGATCGGCATCGCTCGGAATACGCAGTCAAGCCAGCGTCCATTCTTCTCCGAGGGCTCAACATTGGACAAAGCCAGAGGAAACATAAAGACCCAATTAGTCTGCTGAATTGGATGCCAAGGATGCTCCGGTTGGCTTACTCTCGACTGAAGACCCCAGAACTTGGAGACGTTGCTTTCATGGTCGCAAGTTCGTTTCAGGGAAGACCCACTATTGTAGATCGTGCGAAGGTGGGTCAGATAGTATGCGACGGCGTGAAGACGGGCATTCGCTCCCTTGGGATGCTCGCCGTCAACATTTTGGAAACGGGGGGCGACTCACCGTTCGTGAAATTACCCGGCACATGCGCCAGTCTCCTGTACTCAATGAGAAGCCCTGACTTTGAACCCCGATTCTGCGAACCCCTGCACTTCATGGCAATTGGCAGCGGCAGCGGCGTTGTTGAGGGAATGAAGCGTGTCCACGCTCAGATGCTGTTCGACGATCCAAGCGATGAAGGGCAACAATCCTTCTGGTTCCGAAATCAAATCAGCTTCTTCATTGAAAGCAATAGAATCGACAGCGTTGGTGGCCTCTATCCGGCGATCAAGGTGAGAGGGAACCAGTTCGGCTTCATCCCTCAGAAGACCATCTACTACAGGGAAGCAACGTCGAGGATCGAAGCGGATGTGAAGTTGGAAATTGAAAATGGTCACTGGATTCAGAAGAACGACCTGAGCGGGAAGGCCATTGGTCTTGAACCGCCATGGAGCCTCTTGGAAGATCCCAAGGCCAGTCTGATGTTCGACGATATTGACAGTCGCAGGTGGCGGAAGTGAAGAACGGCGAACGGGTCAGGCTGCCCCAGGTTCATGTCTTGAAACTTGATCGCGAGACCCGCGCTAGACGTTCTCACCATTTCCTCACGGTCCCCTCACTCCCACCCGACTCTTGAGGCCTAGACTATTTGATAGAAGATGTCTCGAAGCAGCCTGATCGGCACCTTGGCAGTCGTGCTCTGCCTCCCCGCCGCCACCGTGGCATGGCTGGGATTTCGCCTCATCGAGCAGGATCGCGCACTCGAAACGCAGCGCCTGACGGAAAGCCGCGAACTGTCCGCCAGCCAAGCCGTTCAGACCCTTTCGGCGCTGCTTTCCGATCCCGGCTTGCTGTCGAAAAGTCCCGGCGAGGGAGCCCTGTTGGCCTTGCTTCCGGGATCCCCTCTTCTCTACCGCGAGAGCGTCCCGGCGCCACCCGAAGCGCCCGCGGATTCCTTCCGTGAGGGCGAGGCTCTGGAGTTCCAGGGTGGCGTCGCCGCTTCCGCCATCGGAGTCTACCGCAAGCAGGCCGAAGCGCGCGATGCGCTCGTTCGCGCTGGCGCCCTGTACCGCTTGGGCCGCGCCCTGAACAAGGCTGGGCGCAGAGATGAGGCACTGCAGACCTATGCCACCCTCGCCCGGATGGAGACGGCAGCAGCGGGCGGGTGGCCCGCGCCCATCGCTGCCGCGTGGAGCCGCTGCACGCTCTTCGAATCCACCGGCCGTGCCAAGGAACTGCGGGACGAATCCCTTCGACTGCAAGAGATCCTGCTATCGGGCCGCTACCCCATCACTCGCGCCGCCTATGCCGCCTTCGCCGCCGACGCCGCTCGTTGGAGCGGTCGCCCGCGCCCTACCGATCTGGAACGCCTCACCGATGCTGTCATCCTGATCGAAGCCGGAGTCCGCGACTCGTCACGGCCGGCCTCAGGCCGTGTAGGGCTTTCCGTCCAGGGCACGCCGATCACTCTCGTCTGGGGACAGACCCGCGGCAGGCTTGCCGTCTTCGCGGCGACGCAGGCATTCGTTGAACGCGAGTGGCTTTCCAAAGTGGCGCCGGGTGTCTGGCTGCGCGACGAGAGCGGCAAAGACCTTCGCACTCCGCGGTCCGGACAAGCCACCGTCCTCTATCCCGTGCAGTCGCGGCTTCCGTGGACCGTGCTCGCGGTGGCCCCGCCCCAGGGCAACGACCTCGGCACGCGCCGCAACCTTCTGCTTGTGCTGCTGGGCGCGGTGGGCGTCTTCACGCTCGTGGGCGCTTACATCGTCTTCCGCGCGTTGAAAAGGGATTTTCTACTCGCCAGGATGCAGGAAGACTTCGTCTCTGCCGTCTCCCACGAATTCCGAACCCCCTTGACCACCCTGCGCCAGATCAGCGAATCGCTCGAGGACGGCCGCGTCACCAGCGAGGAGCGGCGGGCTTCGTACTATCGCTCCCTCAGCCGCGCCACTCAGCGTCTGCACCGGTTGGTCGAGGACCTGCTGGACTTCCGGCGCATGCAGTCGGGCGCGCTCGAATACCGCCGCACGCGCATCAACGCCCGCGAGTTCACCGGGCAGATTGCCTCGGATTTCCAGCGTGAGGTGGAGGATCGCGGGTTCCAGGTGGCCGCGCCCCCCGGTCCTAACGTCCACATTCTCGCCGACCGGGAGGCGCTAACCCGCGCCCTCTGGAACCTGCTCGATAATGCCGTGAAATACTCCGGCGCGTCACGCTCGGTGGAACTGGGCGTAGAGTGTCGCGACCGGGTGGTGGAATGGTCCGTGCGCGATCACGGGATCGGTATCTCCGCGCGCGAGCGCCCCCTTGTCTTTCAGAAGTTCTACCGCGGCGACGGCGCCCGCCTCGCCGGCATCCGGGGCACAGGCATTGGGCTCGCCATGGTGAAACAAATCGTCGCCGCCCATGGCGGGCGGGTCTCGGTGGCGAGCGAAGAGGGTGCCGGCAGCGTGTTCACCATGTCTATTCCCCGGGAGGAAGCGGAATGCATCGAATCCTGATTGTGGAGGACGAGCCCGAGATCGCACGCGCGCTGGAAGACGACCTCCGGCTTGAAGGCTACGAAGTGGAAATTGCGGGCGATGGCCCGTCCGGCACCGCTCGCGGGAAGGAACCCGGCTTGGACCTGATACTTCTCGACGTCATGCTGCCTGGCAAGGACGGCTTCGACGTCTGCCGGGAGATCCGCAAGGCCGGAGTGAACACGCCCATCCTCTTTCTCACCGCACGCGCGCACGAGACCGAGAAGGTGCTGGGGTTCGACCTCGGCGCCGACGACTACATCACCAAGCCCTTCAGCCCGAGAGAACTGCGCGCCCGCATCCGCGCCCGGCTCCGTGACACTAAGCCCACGCAACCGGACGTTCTCCGGTTCGCCGACATCGAAGTCGATGAACAGCGGGCCGAGGTGCGCCGGGCTGGCCAGTTGGTCGAGATCACTCCCCTCGAATTCAAGCTGCTCCTGACCTTTCTGCGCAACCGCGGCCATGTGCTCAGCCGCGACAAGCTAATCGACCTCGCCTGGGGCCGCGACACCTTTATCACCGAGCGCGCCGTGGACACCCACATCGTCAACCTGCGCCGAAAGGTGGGTGCGGAATCGATTGTCAGCATCCGCGGGATGGGGTACCGCTTTGATGGCTGACTTCTCACCATTTCCTCGCAGTTCTCTCGTTCCCATCTCGCATGGGAATTCTACAGTGAAACCATGAACTCAAGACGACTTATCCTGATTCTCGCGACGGCGCTGACGTTGTTCGCACAGCCGGATGTTACGCTCCAGCGCGCCATGCGAAAAGAGACGCTTGAAGGCGATCTCAAAGGTGCCATCGCCCTGTACGAGAAGGCCGTCACCGAAGCCAAGAGCGACCGCGCTACGGCAGCCAAGGCGCTGATCCGTTTGGCCGAATGCTACCAGAAACTGGGGAAGGCCGAATCGCGCAAAATCTATGAGCGGGTGCTTCGCGAGTACGCCGACCAAAAGGAAGCCGTCAGCATGGCTCGTGCGCACTTAGGCCGCAACAAATCCCCTGTGGAGGCCAAGGGCGACCGTCCGGTCTGGACAGGACCGGAAGTCGACATCTTCGGGAGAATCTCTCCCGACGGGAGATATCTGACTTACGTCGATTGGTTCGAAACCGGCAACCTGATGGTCCACGACATGGTTACGGGGACCGACCATTCTCTGACCAAAAAGAAATCCTGGGATGACGTTCCGGGGCAGGCGTCGTGGTCGTCGATTTCGCGGAACGGCAAGCAGGTTGTCTACGAATGGTGGGACAACAGCCCGCGGCGCAACACTCTCCTTCTTGCAGATTTCCACGGAAGCTCAATCAGTGAGCCGCGCCGCTTGCTCGGCAGCGACGAGATTCGCTCGGTTCGCCCATTCGACTGGTCGCCCGATGGCAAGTGGATCGCCGTACATGTCGAGCGAACCGACCGAGTCAGCCAGATCGGCCTGGTTGCGCTTCAGGATGGCTCGTTGCGGGTGCTTCGGTCCGTTGATTGGCGCGGGCCGGCAAACATGTGTTTCTCCAGCGATAGCAAGTTCCTCATTTACGACTTACCCCAAAGCGATGCCACCAGCAACCGCGACGTGTTCGCGTTGGCCATCGATGGCAGCCGTGGATCCAGCCTGGTTGTAAACATCGCCGATGACAGGCTCGCCGGCATCTCGAGCGATGGGCAACTTTTGTTTGCCAGCGATCGCACCGGGTCCAAGGCGCTGTGGGCCCAGCCATTCGCTGATGGAAAGACGCATGGCTCCCCAGTAAACGTGAAGGCTGATTTTGGATCCCCCTGGATTCAAGGGATGACCGGCGCCGGCGCCCTGTACGTCACAAAGGGAGTCAGCGATTCGGATGTGCACTTTGCGCCGGTCGATTTGACGGTTGGGAAGCTACTTGCCGATCCGGTAGGGGTGCAGCGATTCCCCAGTCGTGGCCGTCCTGACTGGTCGGCTGACGGCGAGTTCCTCGCCTATGTCGATTGTTCCGCGTTTGGCGGCGGTCCCTGCGCGATCTCCATTCGCAACATGGAGACCGGCCATGTGCGCGAACTGCGGCCAGCCCTGCACTATCTGGGCTTTCCGCGATGGTCACCTGATGGACGGTCTTTTGTCACGAACGGAACGGATTTGAAAGGACGGCGGGGGGTCTACTTGATTGATGTCGATAGTGGTCGCACGACCCTTGTCATCGAGGGTCTCAATCAGGGTACAGGTCAAGTCGCGGGATGGTCGGCCGATGGCAAGAAGATCTTCCATTCACAGGCCAGGAAGCTCGTGGAATTAGATCTGGCGACCAAGAACGAACGAGAGGTCCTCTCAGTTCCGATAGGTTGCAAGAACATGACGGTCTCTCCCAATAACCGACTCGCAGCATGTATCAGCAAGGAGTCCGTTCTGTTTGTTGTTCCAACGACGGGCGGAGACGCCCGCGAATTATTCCGTGCTCGGGCGCCCGAGTCGCTGGTTGGGAACATCGTGCTCTCCTGGACATTGAACGGTACGGCTTTGATCGTTACAAAAAGATCGACGGCCGGTCCTGAACATCTCGGAGGGCCTCGTGAACTCTGGCTGGTTCCAGTCTCCGGCAGTGGGGCGCGCAAGTTGGAAATCGACGCGAGTAGTTGGAACATCCTGAACCCAATCGGAGTGCGGTTCAGCCCGGATGGGCGGCAGGTTGCATTCATGGCCGGAGACAGCGGAATGGAGGTCTGGGCGCTGGAGGGATTTCTCCCCACCAAGAGAGCGAACCGGTAATGCTTCTACTCCTTGTGATTCCTCTGGGGCTGGACCTATATATGCCAGTCCCGGAGGATAACCCAATCACACAGGGAAAAATCGAACTGGGGCGGCGGTTGTTTTTCGACCGCCGCCTCTCGCGCGATGGCTCCATCTCCTGCTCATCCTGTCACGATCCCGACCGCGCCTTCAGCGACGACCGGGCCGTTGCCGAGGGCATTTCCCAGCGTGTGGGGCGCCGCAATGCACCGGCCCTCATCAATCGCGGCTACGGGCGGCTCTTCTTTTGGGACGGCCGCGTCGCCACCCTCGAGGAACAAGTGCTCAAACCAATCGAGGACCCGAACGAGATGGACCTCCCGCTGGCAGAAGCAGCCGCTCGGGTTGGTCTCGACGCCGTGACCATGTCACGCGCGCTGGCCAGCTTTGTCCGCAGCCTCCTCTCCGGCGACTCGCCCTACGATCGCTTTGTGAACGGCGGCCGCGCCGCTCTTTCCACCCGGCAGCAACTGGGCCTTCAGCTCTTCCGCGGCAAAGCCAACTGCACCGCCTGTCACGTCGGCCCGAACTTTACCGACGAGGCATTGCACAACACGGGCGTCGCCTGGCGCGACGGCAACTTCGCGGACCATGGCGCCGGGCAAGGCCGGTTCAAGACGCCGACCTTGCGGGAAGTGGCCCGGTCCGCGCCCTACATGCACGATGGCAGCCTGACAACTCTCGAAGATGTGGTCGAGTTTTACGACGCAGGCGGGCGGGCGAATCCGAGCCTGGATCCCGAGATCCGCCGACTGGGCCTTTCTCCGGTCGAAAAGCAGGGCCTCGTCGCGTTTCTCGGTGCTCTCTCCGGCCGGGCGCGCGCCGCGGAATGAAGTGACCTCATCACCACCGTGGTATCCTTCTCCCCTGCCGCGCCCTACTAGACAGCTTCTGGTGTCTTCGCTGATTCTGCTGACAACGTCAGCCGGGTTCGGTCAACAGTCATCCGGCATTCCTGACGCCGGAATGGAACTGAAAGAATTGTGGCCGTCCCCCTGGGCGCGCCAGGCTGACCAGTTCGCTTCAGGCTGACCAGTTCGCTCACGCCGACCAGCGGAAGTTGGCTGAACCTGGTGGAACGATTGTTCGCCGAGGTGACCGAGCGCTGTGTCCGTCGAGGCAGTCACACTGCCGTCCGAGTGTTGGAGAAAGCCATGCTCAACTATCTGGACCAGCGGAATCAAAACCCTAAGCCCTTCGTATGGACCGCAGATGCGGATTTGATCCTCGGCAAGATTGAGCGACTTTGTAAGCGTATTTCTCGCTCAGGACACTAGAAGCCGATGGTCCCGCAGTTTGCGATAGAGACTCCTCTCGCTGATGCCGAGGACCTTGGCCGCGGCACCCCGGTGCCCTCCGGTTGCCTCGAGTGCCAGGCGGATCTGGATCCGCTCCAATTCCTCGAGAGTGCACAGCTTCGAATGGTCCGTGCCAGCACTGGAAGGAGCAGAGAGTTTGGCGCAACGGATATTGACTGGTAAGTGGTCAGGGAGTATCTCCGAGGCGTCGCAAACAATCATCGCGGCTTCGATCGCATGCAACAACTCACGCACATTGCCAGGCCAGTCGTGACCGCGGAGACACTCCAGCGCTGCTTCGCTGATGGATTTCGCGTACCCGAAGCGATCATTCAGGACAGAGATAAAATGTTGAGCCAGGAGATCGATGTCCGACTTGCGCATGCGCAACGGAGGCAGCTCTATCCTTATCGTGCTCAGACGATAGTACAGGTCCTCCCGGAAGGCGCCCTGCCGTAGCATGGCCTGCAGGTCGCGATTGGTGGCTGCGAGGATCCGGACATCGACGTGCACCTCTGCCGTACCCCCGACGCGCCGGAATGTCGCCGTGTCCAGGACACGAAGCAGCTTGGTTTGGGTAGCCGGACTGACTTCTCCAATCTCATCGAGGAAGATAGTGCCGCCGTGCGCCACTTCAAACAAGCCCGACTTGTCACGCTCAGCCCCTGTAAACGCACCCCGTACATGGCCGAAGAGTTCACTCTGAAGAAGACTCTCCTGCAATGCGGCACATTCGACCACAATGAATGGCCGCTGAGCTCGCGAGCTGCGGGCGTGGATCAGCTTGGCGACGCGCTCTTTCCCGGTCCCGGTCTCGCCTGTGATGAGCACCGTGGAATCGCTCGGTGCGACACGCTCGATCAGCCGCAGGAGTTCACGGAACTCGGGACTTTGACCGACGAATGAACTCCCAAGATCCGGCGGGCTAAGGCCACGCTCCAAGAGTCTGGTACGCTCCTTCAGCGATCGGTTTTCGAGGGCCCGCTCGATTCGAATCTGCAGCTCATCGAAGGGGCACGGCTTCACGACATAGTCGAATGCCCCGACACGAATCGCTTCGATCGCGGTATCGATTGAACCGTGGCCCGTCAGCATGACCACCTCGATGCTGGGGTGAGTTGAGTGGAGAGCCTTTAGCACCTCGAGCCCGTCCATGCCCGGGAGGCGCAGGTCCAGCAACACGACGTCCGGCGCCCTCGCCGTGACGAACCCGAGTGCCTCTTCACCGGAGCCGGCTGTGTCCACCTGATGACCGGCACGCCGAAGCTCTCCCGACATTACCTGCCGGAACATAGAATCGTCGTCCACAAGCAGAATGGACGAAGGCTTTTTCATGACGAAACTCCGGTCTCCGTTGCAGCGCCAGGTGCGGGGAAAACAACCTCGAAGGTGGATCCTTTTCCTGGAACACTCTCCACCAACATGTCCCCGTTCCAACTCCGCACGAAGTTGAGTGCCAGAAAGAGGCCCAATCCCGTCCCGCCCTTACGCAGGCTAAAGAACGGCTCGAATATCCGCTTTGAATCTTCGGCCTTGATACCACAGCCGTTGTCGCTCACCTTGATGCGGATTTGCTCACCCCCGATTGCGCTAATGCTGATCCTTCCATTGGGTTGGCATGCCTGGATGGCATTGAGCATGAGATTGATGAGAGCATGCTGCAATTCTGCCTCGTCAGCGCGGACGTGCAGCCCGGATCCGGCAGATCCGATGTCGATGTGTACCGAGTGGGCGCGGGCGGTGGGTTCAATGAGGCGTGACACCGCCAGGATTGCGCGCTCCACATCAACGACATCGCCGGCGGATTTCTGCCCGCGGGACATACGCAGAAAATGTTGCGTGATGCCGCGACATCGCAATAACTGGTCGCGGGCCACGGCCGCGTTTTCGGCGACGTGGTTCCACTCTGGTGAGTTGTTCGCAGTGGAAGTCTCGCGGAGGATGCCCTCGATGCAGGTGAGCACGGTTGCGAGCGGCGTATTCAGCTCATGCGAGAAACCGGACGCAAGGAGGCCCAGGGAAGCGAGCCGGTGCGAATCAGCGAGTCGGGCTTCGGCGGTTCGGCGCTCCGAGATGTCGCGCCAGACCTCGACAACCTGCTGAAGTTCGCCCGAGGAATCGAGCACTGGCGACGCGTGCACCTCCTCGCATGTCATTGCGCCCTCGGGGTTGCGGCGTTCACAGATCCGGATCTGAGGTTCGCCGGTCTTGAGGCAAGCCAGACTCGGGCAGTCCGTGACCTCACATGCGTTATGGGACAGGTTCTGGCAGCAGCAACCCAGAATCTCATTGCGTGAATGACCGGAACGACGAATGAACGCATCGTTGGCCGCAATGATCATCCGGCTTGCATCGAGAACCACAATCCCGTCATCGATGCTATTGATCACCTTTTCGAGCCGTTCCCGCTGCGTCTCGACCTCACCCAGAAGGCGGGTCATGGAATCCGCCATGGTGTTGAACTCTCGTGCCAACCAGGAAATGGTGTCTGTACCTTCGGCCGGCACACGCCTGGCAAGGTCCCCAGCAGCGATCTCCCGCGCGGCGGTTTCGAAGCGCTGCAGCCGGCGCAACAGGAAGATGCGGATCACGAGCCCAATGCAGCCCACCAGCAGCAGCGTAAGGGCGCCTGTGCCTAATACCATCCAGCGGAGGTCAGAGGTCATCGCGGATCGGACCTCGCCCACGTTGTAATCCAGGATCAGAATCCCGTTGATCCTGTGCGAGGGGTCATGGCACCGGTAGCACGCCTCACGGTTTCGGACGGGAATCACGGTGCGCAGAACTGTGCCCCCGCGGGTTTCTATGATCCGGCTCGAACCGCGCTGTGCGGGGGGCAGCCGGTGGCAGGCCTGGCATGTAGGGGAATCGATATCCAACTCGTTTCCACGCTCCTGCGGCTTGCTGGAATAGCGTTCGATGCCGTGGCGATCAAGGAGCATCACCTTTTCAACAAGGGGCTGCTGGCCGAAACTCTCGATCATTCGACCTATGAGGCTGCGGTCGTTTTCAACCATCTGGTGTTCGAGCGCGGCGCGGATCAACTCACCCTTGGAGAGCGCCGTGCTGCGAGCCGAGTCAAGCAGGCTGTTGAAGTGATGGACTGAATAGAAGTATGCGCCGGTGGCGCACGCAATCAGGGTGGCCGCAGTGACACCCACAGCCAGACCCATCGGCATACTCGCAAATCGCAACTTCATGCTAGCCCGCAGAGAGATCCCCCGAATCATGGCAGACTCCGGGCGGCCGGTCAATGACTGACTTTTCGTCAGTAGCGGGCATGACAGATTGTCAGCTGCGGCGGGGAGTGTGGAGGAGCGCCACGTGTTTTCAAGTACATTCGGAGATTTCGAAGTGGCAATCCACTTGCTTTGAGAGGTCGCGAAGGAGTTCACATCATGGAAATGTTTCTGATGGCCGCCTGTATCAGCATGTTGGGTATCGCAGTCGCCGTGATGGCGTTTGGCGCCGCGACCCGCGATGAGACACCGCACGCGGAGGTGAGCGAAGAACGGGAAACGGTCAGCGTCAGTGTGCCTGGGCGTTTCTTCGGTGAAGGGCTGGCTGCCCCATACTCGCCCCAGCCGCGCGTTCCGATCGAGGCACTGCTACTCGAGATAGAAAGTCATGTGCGGCTGGAGCAGGCGGCGGCCGAATCGTTCCTCGATGCTCCGTCGTCTTCACTGCTCCACTGCAGGACCGTTTCGCGGCTCGTGAACTGAGAGGGGGAAGCTATGTCGTACGAACAGCCCGATCTACTCCGAGGACTGACGCAGGAACAAATGGAATTGGCCATGGCGCTCGGCAGCCATATGAGGCTTGCTGGCGGCGATGTGCTCTTCCATCTGGGCGACCCTGCCTCAAGTCTGTTCCTGATCGAGCGCGGGAAGGTCAGGTTGACCTTGCCGATGGCGGTCCAGGGCCGGGAAGAGGACATTTTCGTTGAGGAGAGATCGGCCGGGCAGACTGTCGGCTGGTCTGCCCTGATCCCGCCATACCGGTTCACGCTGAAGGCCACGGCACTTCTGGATACAGAGGTTGTTTCATTTGATCGTGAAGCCCTCCAGGCGTTTTTCTCCGAGAACCCAGACCTGGGTTACTTGGTTTCATTCAACTTCGCGGCCGTCATCGGGCAGCGGCTGCAGTTATTCCAGGCGATGTGGATGCGAGAGATCCAGCGGCTCGTGGAACTCCGTTGCGCCTGACTGAAGGACGCTTCTGATGGGTCGCATACCAGCAACAGTGATCATCGTCCTCGCAAGCGCCGCGTTCCTATGGGGGCGGCAAGGTCAGGCCGCGGTCGTTCCGCAGAGGGCGGTCGAGCACCTGGAAGTACCTCCGCCGCCCTTTACTGAGGGGATTTTTCCCTGCACTGGTTGCCACGAAGGGATGACCGTGAACCGAACGCGCCGAACCCTTTCGGAGATGCACACCGACATCGAACTTAAACACGACGAACAACACCGCTGGTGCCTCGACTGCCATGACGCGACGAACCGCGACTGGTTGCACTTGGCCAGCGGTGAGCGGGTCCCGTTCGAGGAATCGTACCGCCTCTGCGGGCAGTGCCATGGAGAAAAGTTGAGGGATTGGCGGGCCGGGGTCCATGGGCGTCGAACAGGCAATTGGAATGGCGCCAAGCGCTATCTTCTTTGCGCGCACTGCCACAATCCCCACCAGCCCAGGTTTCGTGCTCTCAAGCCAGAAGCCCCGCCAAGGCCGCCGAGTCGGGAGCCCAGAGCGAAGGGAGCAGCACATGCCAATGCAAGATGATGGTCCGGCAAGCAGCAGCCGCAGAGGATTCTGCACAGGGGCGGCAGCAGCGGCCTGTTGGCTGATGACTGCCTGCGGCCCCCGGCGCCTCCATGAGATGCCGCCCGCAAAGATCAAGACGGCGCTTGACGAGATGGAGCGGAGGTACAGCGCGACCTACCAGCGGAGCGTGGATGTCGCCGACACTCCGCCGATGCCCGGCGTCGAGTTCGCCTATGGGCTCGACATCTCGCGATGCATCGGCTGCAGGCGTTGCGTCCATGCCTGCGTGAAGGAGAACAACCAGTCTCGCGAACCTGAATTGCAGTGGATTCGTGTGCTCTCGATGGAGAAGGAAAAAGGCGTCGATTTCTCTCACGCGAACGCCTATTACGAGCCGGCCGAGGTGCCGGAACCGGGGCATTTCTATGTACCATTGGCGTGCCAGCAGTGCCGAAACCCTCCATGCACCAAAGTGTGCCCGACAGGAGCGACGTGGACGGAACCGGACGGCATCGTCGTCATCGATTACGACTGGTGCATTGGTTGCCGATACTGCATGGCGGCCTGCCCTTACGGGGCCCGGCACTTCAATTGGGCCGAGCCGATCATCCCGCAGGACGCGGTAAACACTTCCACCCACCGCCTCGGCAACAGGCCGCGCCCGAAAGGCGTCGTGGAAAAGTGCACGTTCTGCATCCAGCGTGTTCGAAACGGCCGTTATCCTGTCTGCGTGGAAGTCTGCCCTGTCGGGGCACGCAAGTTTGGCAACATCCTGGACAAGGACAGCGAAATCCGCTACATCATCGAGCACAAGCGGATCCTGGTGCTGAAGGAGGAACTCAACACTGTGCCCCGATTCTTTTACTTTTACGCCACGTGAGGATGAAGTGAACATCATCAGAAACTTCTCGCGCTTCGCCAGCGGTAGTCTGCGGCTGGTGCTCCAGGGTCCGCGTAGCTACTGGGCTTGGCTGCTTTTTCTGGCGGTGCTAATTCTTTCGGGACTGGCAGCCTACATGAGGCAGGTCGAAACCGGATTGGTGCTGACCGCGATGCGGGACCAGGTGAGTTGGGGCTTCTATATCGGGAACTTCACGTTCCTGGTGGGCGTTGCGGCCGCGGCGGTAATTCTGGTCATCCCCGCTTACGTGTACGACTGGAAACCGATCCGCGAAATCGTCATCTATGGGGAATTGCTGGCGATCAGCGCTATTGTGATGTGCCTGCTCTTCGTACTGGTGGACCTCGGCCGGCCTGACCGATTTTGGCATCTGATCCCCCCATTCGGCCGCCTGAACTTCCCGCAATCGATTCTCGCCTGGGACGTGCTGGTGCTGAACATCTACTTTCTGATCAACTTTGTGGTGGCTACCCACATCCTCTACCGGGCATTCCACGGGCGCCCCTACTCGAAGCGCCTTGTCGTGCCGCTCGTGCTCTTGTCGGTGCCGATGGCCGTCGGCATACACACCGTTACCGCCTTCCTCTATAACGGCCTGGCAGCCCGCCCCTACTGGAACTCATCGATCCTCGCGCCGCAGTTCCTCGCTTCCGCTTTCTGCTCCGGGCCCGCGATCCTCCTGGTTGTGCTTCAACTCTTACGCAAATTCACCCGGTTCGAGATCAGAGACGAAGCCATCTGGAAGATAGCTGAGCTCATGGCCTACGCCATGTTCCTCAACCTGTTCCTCCACGGAGCGGAGGCGTTCAAAGAGTACTATTCCGATACGGAGCACCTGCTTTTCACTCGATATTGGTACTCAGGCCTGGGCGATCACCAGACTCTTGTCCCTTACGCATGGACTGCGGTTGGGCTCAACATTCTCGCTTTCTTGCTGTTCATCCTGCCTGCGTCGAGGCGGCACTGGCTGACTCTCAATGTCGGCTGTCTCGCTACCTACGCGGGAGTGTACATCGAAAAGGGAATGGGGCTGATCATTCCGGGGCTTACCCCCGATGCGCTTGGAGAGATTTACGAATACTACCCCACAACCACCGAACTCCGCGTCGCGGCTGGAGTCTTCGCCCTGGGTTTCCTGGTGTTTACATTGATGTTGAAAGTGGCAGTGCCGATCTCTTTGGGCGAGTTTGTCGGGAGACCTGCTGGAAACGGTGGGCGGCAACCGGTTCTGGCGGCAGAGTGATATGATCCCGGTTCTCCACACCCCGATGCCGCCGCCTGGAGATGCTTCCCGTCTGCAAAGTCAGGCACTTTCTCTCCAATCGCGTGTCCTCTTCGAGGTACGTTTTGCGTCCGCAAGACCACGGCTGCCGGAGGCGCTCGGCGCGGGCACAACAACCACAAAGGGCCAGCGAATGCATCGAGCGGCAATGCCAAGGGGTCGGCCTTATAGCTGGTATGGGCGTGTTTTGAGCGAAGCGAGTTTTCCACAACCTCCGCCGAGCCGCCTCTGTGGAAATCTCCCATCGCCGCCCTTGCAACCGCCGCTCATCGGCGTTAGCACTGTGAATAGTCCGACACCCCGCGGCCACGAATAGGGACAGCAGACATCCCGATGTCTTGTGTCAGGACTTCGGGCCGCGGGGTCCGTTTTGCTTCCAGAACGAAT
>CAZLDN010000129.1:0-14256 GCA_964558355.1 uncultured Candidatus Solibacter sp. | reverse complement strand
AACTGGGCGGCATCACCGAGCAGGAGTTCCACGAACGCCGCGGCAAGGAGAACCCAGAGGAATACGTAAGAGCCAACGTCCTCGAACGGCTGTGGAAGATGATCGAGCCGCAGATGCAGACGATGATCCTCGCCGACCTCGGCGACGTGCAGGCGATCACCCAACTCATCGAAGCCAACCAGACAACGGGCGACGCCAACACCGGCGTCCCGGACATCATGGCCCAGATGGAAGAACGCATGGGCACCGGCATGGGATCAGGGTCGGGAGGTATGCCACGTGCTCAGGCGGTGAGATCACCTGCTGTTCAAACCACCACCGCGCCCGGCGTTGCCGGAGAGTACGGGGGTGCTTGATTGACGCGCTCGGCGTACTCGCTTCCATGCACGGGCACATATTCTGCAAGTTCGCGCCCCGTCGGGCCGGATGTAGGTGTTTTCGGGGACAAACGGGTGCCCCTTCTGGCATTCGGCCTTGCGAGAGTTGATTCCACATGCGCCCCAGCCTCGGCGAGCGTTCTCGCGCGGCGTCACGGGCTCCAAATGGGCCGGATTGACACATGCGCGATTGCGGCAGAGGTGATCGAACTGCAAACCATCGGCAAGAGGGCCGTTGATGCGCTCCCATGCGTAGCGGTAGGCGAAAATCTGCCTGCCACGGAGTTGGAATCGCCCGTATCCGTCACGATCGCGAAAAGCGAGCCATTGCCAGCACCCTGTCGGCGCGTGCCCCCATTTCGCGTCGAATCGCTGGTCGGGCGTGCGGCGCGGATCGGTGTACGCGCCGTACTTCCGGCGGCGCTTGTAGTGCATGACGCACTCGCCGCATTGCCAGCGGAGCTTCGTGCAGTTGGGGACTTTGCAGGTATCTTGAGGTCGCATCGGGAACCAATCCTTTCCGGTGCCATGCGGGCGGCCGTTACAGCGGCGCGCCCGCTTCATTTTACCATTTTTGGAGGGGCGTAATGACTGAACCAACCGTCAGGGTGGACAGGGATGCGTTCAACGACCGCTACCTGTGGGCCGTGGAGCAGGTGCTGCACCGGATCGCCGATGCGGTGAACGCGCTCACGCTTACCGGAGCCATTTACTCGCAACTGAGCTTGCCCCCTGAGCAGGCAGACATCAAACGAACCGGAGGTGCCCAATGATCCGTATGGTTTCAGATATGCTCCGCGCCGATCCCGATCGCGGTGGGACAAGTAGCGGCGGATCGTCGGGCGGCATCGACGATGATGCCGAGAACGACGCATGGCTGGCGCTGCAACTGCTGATGGAGCAGAACCCCGACTACCGGCAGATTGACGCCAACCACTTCGTCGGCTCCGATGGCCGTATCCGCATGATCGTCCGCGGCGCGGATGGCAAGCCGAAGTTTGGCGAGAAGTGGACAGCCGCAGACTCGCAGCGGTTCCTCAAGTCCGCAGGCGTCAGTGCGCCGTCATCTGGCGGGTCGTCGGGCGGTGGTGGAGGCGGTGGCGGCTCGACCACCGACGACCCGCGCTACTGGGAAAACAAGCGCGAAGAACTCGACCTCGAATGGGCGCAGCTCGACCAGGACGAACGGCAGGAAGCCGAGCGGCTGGCGTTCCAATACCAGCAAGCAGGCATGGACGCCGAAACCGCACGGCGTCAAGCTCTGGCCCAACTGATCCAGAACCGCAACGACAACTCGGTCAACCTCGCTCGCACATCGGGCGAGATCGCCGCGCAAGCGGCACAGTTCGCCGCCAACCCTCGCGACGCCATCGCAGAGTTGCAGTACCGCAACGCCACCGAAGCAGGCCCCGCGTTTGGTTCGATCGGCAACACCGAGTTCGGTGGCTACACGTCCAAGCTCGACGACAAGTTCCAGCAGATGTTCGGCGGCGTCGCCGGCGATCTCTCACGCGCCCGCGAGTTCGTCGGCTCCATCCCGCCAACAGAGTTCTTCGGCGCCGAGACGAGAACCCAACTCGGCCTGCCGCTCTTGCCGCAGCAGGAGATGGCTGGATTCTCACCGCCCAATCCACTTGATGGGCTGGTGCAGAAGCTGCAAGGCATGGCACCACAAGATCAAGAAGCGTTCCGGCGCTACACCGATCCCCAGTACCGCGAGCAGCAGACGCGGATCGAAGACGCCTACGCCAAAGACCCTGTGGCCGCGCAAGAGTTCTTCCGCAAGATCGCCGAGATGAACGGTGGTGTCCCTGCTCCAGCGGCAGAGGACGGCATCAACATGAACATCCACGAACCCGCTGCGGTGGTAGGGATGAGCGGCAAGGTCTACGCGACGATGGCTGAAAACGACCCGGAGCAGTTGCGGGTCATCCCCCTGCCGTCGGTGAAGAAGCGCAACGCCGAGCGTGAGAAGCGCGAGAAAGAGCGCCAGAAGTCGGGCGCGAGCGTGCGTGACGGCGACGCCTTCCACGCCGCGCGCAAGCAGTTTCTGGAGGAGACACAAGGAGCACAACGCATGTCGAAGGGTGGGCAGATGAACTTCGGCGCTGACCTGACGGATGCGTGGGGTGGCAACTCCCAGCCGCCGCCGATGTTCCGCGACACGCGCTGGCAGCCACGCCCCCCGCTTGGCGGCTGGAATCGCCGCCAGCCGCCGCGCTGGCGGCGACCGCGCCCGCCCGTAGGGATGCCCATCCCGCGCCCGCCTGTAGGCGAGTTGCCGCCGCGATCGCCGTGGATGCCCGGGCCGATTGATCCGATGCCGCGCCCGCCGCGTGACGGCCCGCCCAAGCTGCCGCCGCGTTTCCCGAAGCCACCGAGGAACGCCCCCCCTGATTTCCCGCCGGAAGTTGGCCCGATGCCGCGCCCTCCTGGCCAGTTCCCGAAGCCGGGAGTCCCCGACCTTCAGTTTCCTAACACCCCCCCGGAAGATTACCTGGGGCGGTCGGCGCAGATTTGGGATGTCATTCATCTTGCCCCCGATCCGGCAGAGGCATGGAAGAAGCTCTCGACCAACGACCAGATGATCTACCTCAAGTATTACGATCAGAACAGCGGCAATGGGGCGGCAAAGGGCTGGCGGCCTCCTGGGATGATGACCATCCCGCGCGAGGAGTGGGATCGAGCACAGCCGATGGGGCCGCTGGCGGACTCGCGTGATCAGTTCCTCGCCCAGACCGCAGGCGTCCCCCGTATGGCGGGTGGCGGCACCGTGACGATTGACAGCAAGGGGAGAGTCACGTCGCCTAACCCCTTTGGCAAGGAGGTGAAGGGGCTGACCGGTCCGATTGGCGTCGGCTACAAGCGAGGGCCGAACGGGGAGAAAATCTACCAGCGAGCGTCCACGTACACCAAGAAGGGCAAGCTCGCAGGCGTAGGGATCGCGCAGTACCTCCGCGCCGGCGGGAAGCTCAATCTTGGCGGGCGCAAACGCGGCGGCGGCGGCGGCGGTATCACACCCGGAGTGGCGCCGAAGCGCGGGCCAGGGGGGTTTCAAGGCGTCGTGCCCGGCACGGCAGGCAGTGGATCGTCAGGCGGAACCAACCCCGTCGTCAATGACTTCATGGGCAACATCCGCCAGCAGTTGGCGACGCTCGGTGCGCCCACACCGGGAGGACAGTCACTGCCAGACCCGCGGATGCTCGCCGATGGCGTCTACTCCCGTCTGGAGACCGACCCCGTGCTGAAGGCGTACATCGAGGCGGCGTTCAGCCGCGCCGGAATCGACCCAGCGACGCTGTGGAACACCGCCAAGCAATACCGCCCAACGGGTCTGAACACCGGCGGCGGCATTCCGAGCGTGAGGTTCATGTAGTTGGCTCGACTTGATGAAGTCGACCTGAGGAACGAAGCGGCGAGGGCAGGGACACCGATCCCGCGCCCCACCGCGCCGCGTCCGGTCTTTGGCCCTCCCGCTCCTGCGCCTGTCTCACCGCCACAGAACCGGGCACAACCCGTCTGGGCGGTAGAGGACCGCATCACCTACATGCGTGCCCGTGACGAAGCACGACAGATGCAACTCGAACAGCAGAAGCGGCGCATGGCCGCTATCGAGAAGCAACGTGCCCAAGCTCAGCAGCGGCAGTGGGAGATCGAGCAGTGGCAGCGGGCGGCGCAGAAGAACCCCAACCTCGTGCGGGCGTGGGAGAACCACGCCAAGCAAGCCGAGACAATGGGGCGGCTGGGTGAGTTCCAGCAAGGCGCAGCTTCGGCGCAGGTGGGCATCGACGAACGAAACCGCATCAAGAGCCGCGGCGACTACGGCGGCGGAATGCAGCAGTACGGGCCTCCGCCGACACGCCCAGAACTCGGGAACCTGCTCAATGCGGGCATTCCGTACGCCAAGCAAGCGGCTGAGGCAGTCGGGACAGGGGCTGGCTATGCCAGTGACGCGCTGAGCGCCGTCGAGAGTGTGCCGGGGCTCGGCACGAATCAGCAGGTGGGGCAACTCACTGCTGAGGACAAACGAAACAAGTCCGAAGCCTACGGCACGGCTATCGGTGAAACCGTCATCCCGCAAGAGGTCTGGCAGGCGGTACTCGAACTGGTGCCTGGTGTGGGCACGATTCCCGACGTAGTTCGTGCGGTGAAGTCGGGGATGCCTGACGCACTGCGGGCGCTGGATAACGTCCTCGGTTCAGAAGCGGCCCAGAGCGTGAGGCAGAAGCTGGCGAGTGAGCGTGGCGCGATCGACCCCGAGATGATCAGGTCATCGATCGTGGAGCGGATTCGCGGCAACGCCTTTGCGCGTCAGGAAATGGAAGCCATCCGGTCAGAGGAGATTGCGGGCAAGTCGGCAGCCGTCGGCCGGGCATTCGAGGAATCGAAGTCGCCAGATGAACTGATCGCCCAACTCAAGGCCGCGCGAAGCGGCAAGCTCGCAGTGGGGGAGTTCGAGCCGTTCACGTTCCCTTCCGAGGAGAAGGCGTGGATGATCGACCAGATTTGGAAAGCTCCACAGTCTGCTGTCATCAAAGGCCCGCTGTCCCGAGCCAACGCTGTCGATGCGATTCTCCGTATGGAGAGCGGCGATGGGCTACGCCCTTTTGAGGAGCGACTGTGGACGGACATCTTTGGTGAGGAGTTCGTACAGGCGGTCAAGGAGCGCGGGTCGAACTCGATTCTCGCTTCAATCGCGCGCATGTGGGAGACGCCACGCGCGATGGGCCCTACTGATGCACCCGTAGCTGTACTCGGGGGTGATAAGTTCCTGCCTGCCGTCGACGAGGCGGTGACGGGCGCGGTCAATCGCAACATGCTCAAGCATCAGATGGAGCAAGGCGCAAAGCCTGAGTGGAAGTATGCCGACGAGCAGGCGAAGGCCGCACTTCAATCTGATGAACCACTCAAGGAACTAACGCTCCTGCAACGTGGACTATCGCCGATCCAGTTGTGGCGTTCGTTCAAGACCTCGTTCGACAACTCGTTCCTCGGCAGACAGGGGTGGCGACTCGTCGCCAGCAACCCTGTGGAGTGGGCTGGCGCGTGGAAGCGGTCGTGGAAGGCGATGATGTCCGATGACGCCCTAGCGGCGATCATGGACGACGTGACCTCCGCGCCTAACTATGCGCTCGGCCAGCGGCTCAAGCGCCCGTTGGCAATCGTGACGGAGGGTGGCGGGGATCGTCCCGCCGAGGAGTTCCTGGCGCGTACGCCGCGCTGGATGCGCCCCTTTGAGCGTGCATACATGGCCTCGGCCAACTACGTGCGGCAGATGTCGTTTGAATCCAACCTGCGGTCGTGGAGCAAGGCGAATAAGGGGCAGCCTGTCCCTGACCACATCGCCCAGAAGTTCTCCGACAACATCAACAACGCGACGCTCTACGGCAACCTGTCAGCGGTGAAGGAAGATCAGCACCTACTGGGGCAGACGTTCTTCTCGCTCAGGGCGAAGGCGTCACTTCCGCAGTTCCTGCTGGACACGGCAAAGGCGATGCGACCGGGCACCGATCCTACGGTGCGACGCATCTTTGCACAGCGGCTGGGAGGCTGGCTGTCCCTCAATATGGCCCTGCTTTATGGGGTGAAATACTCAGCTGGTGCGACGGGCGCTGGCGATGCTGACCTCAACCCGTTCTCGCCGACGTTTGGCCGGATCAAGTTCGGCCCCAAGACCTTCGATGTATGGGGTGGCTACGCCCCGCTCGTCAGGCTGATCATTGGCGCAGGAGCGGCAGCAAACGAGTTGCGGCAGGGCGACACGCCCGACCGCAATCCGTCAGAACTGTCGGGCCGCTACATCGCCAACCAACTCTCCCCGGCAGGGAGGGTGGCCTACGACTTTACGTTTGGCGGGGGCAAGGATTTCCGGGGCAAGGATCTCTACGACAAGGAGAACGCTGCCAGGTACGGGCTGGAGCAAGTCTCGCCCATCTTCCTCACGGAAGTCTGGGATGCGTGGGAAGCGGACGGATTCACGGGCGCGGGCGTGATCGGCGCCGCTACATTCCTCGGTATCGGCGCTGGTGCATATCAGCCATCGGAGGCGCAGCAAACGCGCGAGGTGCAATCAGCCGCAGCGAAGGCGATCGAGAAGTTGGGCGCCCGCGTCATTGAGAAGCGCCCGTGGCCTGAACAACTCGACAAGGACTGGTCAGGGCCAGCGTGGAACCAGTTGTTCAAGCGCGAGTTCCCCGAACTCGGATCAGACCTCTCCAAGTACCCCGACAAGGAAGCCGCGAAGAAGGCGTACGTCGATTACTGGTGGGATCAGAAGGGCCTCAACGGCGCGCCGTCTGAGGCCGAGCGCCGCGACATCATCGGCAGCGCCTTCGACAAATCCGAGTTCAGCAAAAAGTGGACGGACAACGTATCGCTTGAACGGCTGAACTGGCTGGACAAGCTCACGCCTGCCCAGTTGGCAGAAGTGCGCAAGACCTACCAGCTCACGGTGGGCGAAAAGAAGGCGTTGGGAGTTGACTAGGGGCGTTGTGCTTCCGCGCAGTATTGCGGGTCAGGCGCGTCAGCGCAGCTACCACTCGGCCCAAAGATGATCGTGAGGATCAGCCAGAGCGCGAACAGCCAGAGGATGCTCGACACAAACAAGAATCGCCCGATGCGATGCCACATGGGGCCGAGTATAGCCGGATCAGCAGACGAAAATCGCCCCCCATCGTGTCAAATCAGTAAATAAGGTTTGACAAGTAGAAACTGTACAAATAGGATAGCGGGTGAACAGGAGGCCGAGTGGTCACAGAGACGGAAGTTCAGGTAGACCAGGTTCCCGACCAAGAGGAACAGACCCAGAGCGCCCCGGAAGTTACCTTCCCCGACGTTGCTGCTGATCCGGTCGAGGAAGCCGCTACTCCAGAACCAGAGGCACCCGCACCAGCGGAAGAGCCCGAAACACCCCTGACCCGTGCCGAGATCGAAGCGATGCTGCGTGAACGGGAAACCGTCGCAGAGCAGCGTGCCGCTGAACGCTTGCGTCGCGATCGCCAGCGTGAAGAAGGCCGCAAGGCTGCGGAGGCCACCAGATCACAGCAGGAGAAGGCAGAACTCGCCGAAGTGATGGGACTGGAGCTCTACAAGCTCGGCATCCCTGACGCCTCGCCCGAGTCCATCATGCCGATCCTCGACCGCTACGCATCGAAGCGGGAAGGGCACGTCACCAACCGCACCCTCCAAGAAGTCGCCCAGGCGTTCGAGTACGCCGCGGCAGAAACCCTCGGCTTGGAATCAGACCTCGATCTGTCTCCACGGGCCGAGTCCTACGCCACGTCGTTGACTCCGTTTGTCCAGAGCGTCTACCAACGTGCCATCGACGGGATCGTGGACTCAGGTGAGTTCATCCCGAAGAAGGAGTTGAGTAGGTACGTGGACGCGGAGATCGAGCGCCGCAACGCAAAGGCCCGCGAGGGGAAAGAACCCCTGCGCAGGATGGAGGGCAATGCGCCCTCGCTCATCGACCGATCTCACGAGGCCACCATCGCCCGTATTGCCGCCGGGAAGCACGATCCGACCGACGAGCAGTATTACCGCGCATGGGAGGCCAGAAAGGCCAAGTAAATGCCCATCAACTCAACGGCATCCAGCGGTCTCGCAGCCGCGACCGTTCCGTCCGTACCAGGGAACCTCCTCAAGCTGATGATCGCGTCGGCGCGCATGACGCCGCAGCAAGAGGGCAACCTGACCAACATCTTCCAGAACGACCCGCTGCCGAGTGGCATGGGCACGACCTGGAACTCGCCGAAGTTCGGCATCCTCACCGCATCGTCGCTGACGCAGGGTGTGGACATGACGCAGCAGCAGGCGCTCACGGCGTCGAACGTCGCGGTCACGCCCGGTGAAGTTGGCGTGCAGGTCGTCCTGACCCGCAAGTCGCTCGCCCAGTGGTCCGAGGATGTCGCGGCTCGCGCCGGTCGCATCATGCGGCAGGCGATGGATCGCAAGAAGGACCTCGACATCTCGGGCCTGTTCGCCGGCTTCAGCCGCGTCACGGGTTCGGCGACCACGGTTCCGTCGATCGGCACGATCACGGCGTCGGTGGCCCTGCTGGGTTCCGGCCCGAACATCCCCGCGACGGGCGTGGCGCAGGCCGCTGGTCTGGGCTACGACGTGGCCTCTGGCCCGTACGTGACGGTCGTGACGCCGGTGTCGGCCCACTACCTGACCCGTGGCCTCCTCGGTGGCCCCTCGACGACGGCCTCTGTCACCACCGCTTCGATTGGTGTGACGGGTGGTCTTCAGGAGCAGGCAGCCAAGCAGGGCGCTCGCGCCATCGGCGACCTCGGTGGCACGACGGTCTACGTGAACCCGAACCTCGCCAAGATCGCCTCCAACGACGAGTCGGACTCGTTCGTCGGCGAGAAGGGCGCGATCGTCTACGTCCCGATGAACTACGACGCGCTCGGCGACATCGACACGGAAGTCGACAAGAGCCTTCGCGCCATCGAACTGAACTACGTCGAGGACTACGGCTTCGCGGAGTTGGACGACAACAAGGGCATCCTGCTCAAGCTCAACAACGCACCGCCGACCTCATAAGCCCTTCGGCCTCGTGAGGGCCGAAATACCACACTCCGCTCCTTAGAACGGCGGGGAGAAAGAGGAATCTGTCATGGCTTTCCCGAACATCGTTTTTGGTTCCCCCGGCGACCAGTTCGCCACGCACACGGAGAACAAGTGCGGCGGCCCGCTGGGTACGCAACTCGTTCTCGCGGACGGGCGTAAGTTCCGCTACGCAGAGAAGAACGGCACAGCGGCCATCGCCTGCGACGTGCAGTCCTCCCGCGCGCCTGACACCAACCACGTCCTCCAGACGGCTGCTGCTGCTGCTGTGGGTGCAACATCGGTCGCGCTGACGCTCGGTGCGACGGCGGCAGCGGCCAATCTCTACGAGGATGGCCTGCTGACGGTTGACCTCGCGTCCAACACGGGCGGCGGGTACTGCTACGGCATCGGCAAGCACGCCGCCGTCGCTTCGTCGGGTGTGTTCACTGTGCCGCTCAAGGAGCCGGTGCAGGTCGCCATCGCGACCACGGCCAACTCCGTGTCGGTCATTGCCAACAAGCACAAGCTGGTCGTCATCGCTCCGACGACGGAGACCGGGTCGCTGGCTGGTGTCGCGGTGAAGCCGATCGCGGCAAACGGCTTCGGCTGGCTCCAGACCCGCGGCGAAGGCGTCGTGAAGGGTTCGGGCACGCTCGTTGCCGGTGAGCCGGTGTCGGTGCTGGGTGCCGCTGGTGCGGCAGGCCCGACGGCAGCGGTGACGACCAGCCCGGTCGGCATCGTCCGCCGCGTGGCGACGACGACGGACTTCTCGACCGTGGACTTCACGATCGACGGATAAAGGGGAGCGGCGTGGCGGTCCTAGTCGAACGCGAGCATGAGTACAACGGATGGCGCATCCGCGAGGACACACAGCGTCCTGGCACGGGGATGATCGTCACCGACAAGTGGTTGCTCGATCACGGCTTCGGCACGCCACGCCGCTCCAACATCGATCAGATCGTTCAGGCGACTATCGCGGCGGCGTTCGGGGGATTCAAGCTCCGTATGCCAAGCGAACGCGACGTTGACCCTGAAGGGCTGATGACCCAGACGAAGTTCTACCGGACGGGGCAGGCAAAGGCTCATGACTCAGAGCCAAAGCCGGGTGCCGTTCGCAGCATGAGGAAGACCTGATGGCAGACAAGAAGAAGGAAGAATCGAAGCCTGAGCCGACACCCGTTGTCGAGCCGACGCAGGCTGAGATCGACGAGGCGAACTTCCAGCGCATCCAGCGCGAGGCGCGCGAACGCCGCACAGGCATTCAGGAGCTTCGCTAGGTGCTGATCACGGTCAAGAAGTCCGGCGGGCGGATTCGCTATGCGGTCGAGAAGCTGATCGACGGAAAGCGCATCCTCGTCGTACGGAAAGACCACGAGGACGGCACGGTGACGGACGACATGACCGTCATGCCGCACTCCGATCGCCCGCTGCTGTTCATGCCGAACCTTGCGGACGACCTCGACGACATCACCGTCAGAGACATGGTGCAGTCGTTCTACGGACGCAGGGCGGCAAAGAGGGTGAACAAGCCCGACATCACGGCGCTCTATCACGAGTTCAACGAGATGCGGGCATGGGAACTGGCGGGCAAGCGGGTATTCACAACTGGAGGAACGAGTGGTAACGACTGACGAACTGATCGCAGAAGTCGCCGAGGCAGAGGCGGCAGGACTGCGGGCAGAGGAGATCAACGAACTCCGCGGGCAGGTCGAAGGCGCGGCGGCAGTCGGCGGCATGGGCATGGCCTATGAAGTCCCCGACGCAGACAAGGCGGCATTCGTTCCTGCTTGGCGTCTCTCGATCGACCACGCAGGCGTTGAGCGCGGTACGCCCGTCAAGCTCGCCAAAGGCGCACTCGCGCTGTACCTCTCCAAGAAGCGGCCCATCGACGGCGGGCGGTTGTTCACGCTGAAGATGCCTGAGCATCTGGAAGCGCCCCGCACGTTCCCGTGCTTTGCCGCACCAAACATGTGCAAGCACAAGTCCGACACAAAGATGAACCTCATCACGCACATCCTCGCGGCGCACCCGCAAGAGGCGTCGCACTTCGAGGAGGAGATCGCCATCCTGCGGAAGTCGGCGAACAAGGACAACACGGCCTTGCAGTCGCTCGTGCAGCAGATGGCCGACACGCCCGACCCCGGACTCACGATCGTCGCGGAGCCTGTGCGCGAGGCGTACAACGCCACCGTGCCGGAAGTCGCGGCGCCGGAAATCACGACGCTGAGCCTGACCGCGCAGTGTTCCCTGTGCCCGTGGCCGCAGGATTCGGCCAAGTGGGCGGGGCGGACGCCGACGGATCAGGCATTGAAGATGCACATCTTCGCCAAGCACAAAGACGTGGTGGACTAATGGCCGCATTCACACAGACAGGCGTGCAGAACGCGCTCTCCGTGGCCGGAACGGCGGTTGCACTGACCCTCCCGTCGGGGATGAGGCCGACGCACGCCATCATTCAGGTCACAGGCGCAAATATTCGCTGGCGCGCTGACGACACCGCGCCGACGACATCGGTCGGGATTCAGGTTGCTGCGGGGTCGAACATCGAGTTCATGGACCCTGCGGTGGACTACTCGGGCATCCTCGACTTCATCCGGTTCATCGCCGACGACGCAGGCACCGCCACACTAGAGGTGGCGTTCTTTACGGGGGCACCATAATGGCGATCATTGTTCCAAACGGTGTTTCTGCTCCGTCTGGGTCGCTCGTTCAGCGCACGAGCACCTGGACGTTCGTGGCTGGTACGACGGGCGCCGTCGCCGCGCATACGGTGTTCACGATCACAGGCAGGGTGTTCGTCGATCTGATTACGGCATTCTGCACGACCACGCTCACGTCAGGTGGAACCCCGGCGATCACGCTCGGCTCCGCAAGCGCCCTTGCCGGGTTTCTCCTTGCACCGACTGGTGGCGCACCGGGCATCGTCGCCAACGATTGGTGGCTGACGGCGGTGACGCCGCAGCTTGTGGGTGGGCCTACAAGCGTCGTAACGGGCGGCACGGTCACGTCGGCACGTTACAAGGTGCTGGCCGAGGACATCGTGCTGGACATTCCTGTGGCCACGGTGACGGGTGGCGTGCTGGTGTTCGATGTTTGGTACACGCCTATTACGTCGGGCGCAGGCTTGGCTGTAACGACTCCCGCGTAAGGAGCATAAATGGCAGCCACGACGACACTAAAAACGCTCATCGAGTCTCTGCTTGAGGAGACCGGACTAGGTTGTGTGCTGCCCACCGTTACGGGCACGACAACGCAACTGACGCTGGCGAACGCCTACGCGGCGGGGCCGTTCCTCGCCCAACGCTTTACGCGAGGGTCGGCGATCCTCACCACCGCTGGGACGGCGATAAACGAGAACACGTTCGTTGACACCTACACGGCATCGACGGGCGTGATCACCACCACACCGTCTGTCTCAGGCACGTACACGGATGCGGTGCTGGCCTACTTCCCCCACATCGACCACATGGATCGGGTGAAGGAAGCGATCAACCGAGCGTTGACACGCCGTACGGCACGGAAGCAAAAGGTGCCTCTGACGTTCGTTGAGGACGGCGAGATGCTGGGCACCGTCAGTTCGTACTGGAGGGTTTCCCTCACCGTAACGGTGACGTACGCGTCAGTGACCGGATCAAGTGTCGCCGCCTCACAGGTACTGCAACTGACGCACACCTCCGCGACGGAAGCGGAGTCGAACCCCATCGAAGTGCGCGCAAGCGATGTGTGGGAGTTTGATACTGCCATTCGCGCCGTCACCACCTCGGGAATGACGGCGGCAATGGTGATTTGGGATGAAACCAACGGTGCAGCGATCACGCCCACCTATGAACTGGGGACAGGGTCGACCACGAGCAATGCGTTTGTCGTACAGCGCGGCACGTTTACGATTCCATCCACATGTGACGAGATCGTATTTCGCCTGACGAACAGCGCATCGGGGACGGTGCAGATGGCTCCTGTAATCGCCGCGCCTATAAACGCGCGGTCGTTCCCGCTGACCAATCGCGTGCTGCCGGAGAACGTCGGCAACTTCTACCGTGCCGCATATGCGGGCGAACCCACGGGGCCGGAAACGCGCGCCTACTCCGAGCTCGTAGGCTACGATCCTCAGCTCTCCAACAACGGCGATCATCTGGTGGTGTCGTTCGCCACCGCTCCGGGCCGCGCGTACTACGACGAGTTTGTCTACGGGACAGCGCTTTCGGCGATGACCGATACCACCACCTTCCCCGACAAATACGTGCTGACGTGGGCGAAGTACGAACTGCGGAAGATGCTCTACGAGAAGGAGCAAGACCCTGAGAAGCGCCGCATGGCGAAGGTCCTGGCGATGGAAGCCAAGAAGTCCGCAGACCGCTACGAGTTCAACTCGACAGACATCGTTGTTGTCGCGGGTCGCCGCTAATGCGTCCGCCGGGGGATGATCAATCCCTCAACGCCGTGATGTTCTTTCCGAACCAGGGCGGCGGATTTGGGCACGGCATCACCCTCGACGGTGACGGCCAGTCTCTCCCTGACGGCTACGACCGCACGATCAACATGACGGTGACGAACTCCGGCAAGGCGCTCTCACCGTCATTTGCGGCGCAACTCGTCTCCTCCCTCTCATCGCCGAATCCGCCGGCGTTCATCGTGCCGTGGGCCGATCCTTCGGGAACGCCTATCGCGCTGATGGGCCTGAACACTGGGATACGGGTGGTGAAGAACGCCGCACAAGCGGGGGAGACGGACAGCACGTCGGCCCGCTACTTTGGCCACGCCTTCCACGACAACGGTGCTGGGGTGGCCTATCTCTACGTCGGTACAGAGGCGCAGACGATCCTCACCGCAAACGTGACGCTCTCGACGACCTCGTTCACGATGACGGTGGCGAGCACGGCGGGCTTTGCGGCGGGGACGCTCTACATCGGCTCGATTGCCGTGACCTTCACGGGCGCGACGAGCACGACGTTTACGGGCTGCACGATTGCCGCCACGTCGCCTGCGTCGACGATCCCTGCTGGTGCCCAGATCAGACAGATCGGATTCATAAACAGACGCACGCAGGACGGGACGTGGGCCGAGGATAGCGATGTGCGGGCCAAGTACATCGTGTCGTCTGCCGGTGCTCTGTGGAGATCGACCAACGACTACCAGGTGTCCAAGTGTCCTTCGGGATCAGACCCGTTCTCCTCGACGGCGTGGGGGTCGAACTTTCAGGTCGGAACGAACGAGGCGAAGATCACGCAGATGGGCGCGATTGGCGCTGCCCCGGTCGTGTTCAAGGAAGACGGCATCTACTCGTTCAACGAGGACAGTAACCGCTTCGACCCGATCTACAAGGTGC
>CAZLDN010000128.1:0-14403 GCA_964558355.1 uncultured Candidatus Solibacter sp. | reverse complement strand
CGACCCCACCATCAAACCCCTCTTCGGAGGCAAACCCCAATGGAACTGAGATGTTACAAGCGGGACACAACCGGAAGTGAAATCCTAGCGGTGAACATTGCTGCCCTGCCGCCACGGAAGGTGGCTTTCACAGTGCCGGCATCGAGCGGGTACGGATGGCAGTACCCTGAGGGTGGCGGCGAAAACGGCCGTGCACGCAGCAAGTGACGCCACAGGAGGAATGAAGATGCCCTGGAACAACTGGAAGCAGTCGCGGCGGGACCTGTTCCGTGCCGCATCGATCCTAGCGGCCGTGCAGGCGTTCGGCCGGAGAGCGCTGGCCACTCCGCTGGAACTGACCGCCAAGCTCTATCAGTCCATTGGAGTCCGGCCGCTGATCAATTCCCGTGGGACGTTCACGATCATCACCGGATCGCAAACGCTGCCCGAAGTGAAAAAGGCGATGGACGAGGCATCGCGTCATTTTGTGCAGATGGACGAACTGATGGACGGGGTAGGCGCGAGGCTGGCCGAAATCACGGGCGCCGAATGGGGCATCGTCACGGCGGGTTGCTGCGCCGCGATCTCCCACTGCACCTGCGCTGCGATCGTCGGCAACAACCCCGAACGGATGCAGCAATTGCCCGACCTGGCCGGATTGAAGAACGAAGTCATCATCCCGTCCTATTCACGCAATGTCTACGACCACGCGGTTCGGATGGTCGGCGTGAAGATCGTGGAGGTGAAGGATCCGTCGGAACTCGAGAGAGCGTTTAGCGAGCGGACGGCGATGGTCTACATACTGGGCGGTCCAGGAGACGATGGGCCGCTTGGCACGCGCGTGGTTGCCGAAGTCGCGAAGCGCCACAAAGTGCCGGTGCTGGTGGATGCGGCGGCCGAGATCCTGACCTTGAAGCCAAACGTGCATCTGGAGCGCGGCGCCACGGCGGTTGCTTACAGCGGCGGCAAGTGCATTCGGGGTCCCCAGGCCGCCGGTCTGCTACTTGGCGAGAAGGAATGGTTGCAGGCGGCATGGCTCAACAGCGCCCCGCATCACGCTTTCGGCCGCGCGATGAAAGCCGGCAAGGAAGAGATTATGGGCATGTTGGCGGCGGTCGAGACATGGGTGAAGCGCGACCATCAGGCCGAATGGAAGGATTGGGAGGCGCGGCTGGCGCACATCGCCGCCAGCGCCCAGAAGGTGGCCGGCGTCACCGCCAAGATCACTCAGCCCAGCGCCGATCTTTCGAATCGTTCACCTCGTCTCACCATCTCCTGGGACGGCGCCAAACTCGGCATCACCGGAGCCGAACTCGCCAAGACGCTGCTCGACACCGAGCCCCGCATCGTCGTCGCCGGCTCGACCGGATCGCGCCCGGACGCGATGGGGAGTACGATCTCGATCATTCCGTACCAGATGATGCCGGGCGAAGAGAAGGTGGTCGCCGGGCGCATCCACGCCCTGCTGTCGAGTCCGCCGGCGCCCCCAGCGCCTGACTCCGCTCCTCCCGGCCCCGCGGCCTCCCTCGCCGGACAGTGGGACCTGCATCTGGACTTTGGCCGCGGCTCCGCCGTGCATAACTTGATCTTCGAACAGGACGGACCCAAGCTCTCCGGAACCCATCGCGGAGAGTTCTTCTCAGGCGACCTGACAGGCTCGGTGGGGGCCAGCGCCGTGCGGTTCCGAAGTTCGCACCGCGTCCATGGCACCCGGCTCAGCTACGATTTCACCGCCCGTGTCGATGGCGACAAGATGACCGGTTCGGTTTACCTCGGCGAGTATGGAACTGTGACCTTCACCGGACAACGCCACCGTTATCAGCAGACGGGCGGCCGCCGGACGGGCTGATGCCGGTGCCGCCAATGTTTCCATTGATCGGTCTGCGGTAGGATGAATCGCGAATCGCCCGAAACGTCTAGAGTCGCCGCATGAAAACCCTACTCGCCGGATGCCTGTTTGCCGCCCTGCTGCCTGGGGCGGACCGGGTGGTGATGGATCTTGAAAAGTCGCCTCACGCCCGGGTGAAGAACGTGCCGGTTTCGGCGGTCATGATGCGGCCGGGTTTCTGGCAGCCTCGGATGAAGACCAACGTCGAACGCAGCCTCCCGACACTGCTCCTTTTGCTGGAAGAGCATGGCATTATCGACAACTTCCGCCGTCTGGCTGGAAAGAACGTCGCACGGCAGGGACCGCTGTATACGGACTCGGATCTGTACAAGTGGATGGAAGCCGCGGCGTTTGTTCTTCAGACGACAGATGATCCCAAACTCCGCGCCACGTTCGACAGGCTGACCGATGAGATCCTGGCGGCGCAGGAACCTGGCGGTTATCTGAATACCTACTGGGTGGAAGGCCGCAAGGATCGCCGCTGGAAGGAGATGCACACCGGCCACGAACTCTACTGCCTCGGCCACATGCTCCAGGCCGGCATCGCCTACTACCGTGCGACGGGCAACCGCAAACTCATGGACGGCGGCATCCGGTTTGTCGAATACCTCCTGCGCGACTTCGGCCCCGGCAAACAACCCCTCCACGCCGGGCATCCTGAGATCGAACTGGCTCTGATCGAGCTTTACCGGACCACGGGGCGCAAGGACTTTCTTGATCTCGCGGGATACATCCTGCATGGCGACGGCGTCCGGTTGAAGCTGACGCCGCAGCAGATGAGTTACACCTTCAGCGGCCGCCCCTTCACTGAACGGACCATCATCGAGGGCCACGCTGTGCGAGTCGGGTATGCGGCTTCTGGGGCGGCGGACTACTACATCGAGACCGGCGATCCGGCCTACAAGTCGACGCTCGAACGGCTATGGAAGGACATGACCACGGGCAAGATGTACGTGACCGGCGGCACCGGCTCGCGCGCGGCGGGCGAGACTTTTGGCGACCAGTACGAACTGCCCAACGCCAAGGCCTACACGGAGAGTTGCGCGGCGATCGCCAACCTGATGTGGAACTGGCGGATGCTGGCCGCCACCGGCGAGGCGAGATTCACCGATGTGGTGGAGACGGCGCTCTATAACTCGATCAACTCCGGCATGTCGCTCGACGGTGCGATGTACTGCTACCGCAACCCGCTGGAGTTGACCGAAGAGGCGTCAAAACGCATTCGCAATCCCTGGTATACGACTACATGCTGCCCGCCGAACCTGGAACGGATGCTGGCGTCTCTGCCGGGGTACCTCTATGGTGTGAGCAAAGAGGGGCTGTGGGTCCATCTCTATGACAACAACCGGCTGGACTGGAAACTGGACGGCGGCGCACCGGTCAAACTCACGCAGACGACGAAGTACCCGTGGCAAGGCGTCGTGGATTTGACGATCGAGGAAGCGCCGGCCGCGGAATTCACTCTTTACCTGCGCATTCCCGGATGGGCGCGGTCGGCGACTGTCACCGTGGGCGGGAAGAAGGCTGCGGGCGAGCCGAAGCCGGGGTCGTATTTCGAGGTGCGACGGGCGTGGAAGAAGGGCGACGTAGTTCAGGTGAAGTTCGATATGACGCCACAGGCGCTGGTCTCCAACCCGCTTGTCAGCGACAACCAGGGGCGTGCGGCGGTGCGCCGCGGGCCGGTGGTCTACCTGCTGGAACAGGCCGGGCAGGCGCCGGGCGTAAACGTGCTGGAGAGCTATCTGAGCCTGAGCGGAAACGCCGCCAAGGACTTCACCGAGCAGTATGACGCGAACCTGCTGGGCGGGATTGTCACGCTCAGGCACAGGGGGAGGAAAACTGCGGCCGCCTACAATGCACTGCCGCTCTATGTGCCGATGGCGGAGTCGAAAGACGCGCCCGGCGAGGCTGTCGATCTGGTTTTCACGCCCTATTACACCTTCCTGAACCGCGGGCCGGCGGCGAGCCAAGTGTGGGTGAGGTATGTGAATGAGTGAGAGGGGACGCCAGTGCCGCGAGGGCAATTGAGAATCGGAAAATCTCCGCTCAGGCGCCCTCTCGGCGAATTTCCGTCTCTATTGCTCGCATCTTCACCTGGAGAATTGGGAGATCTGTCTCCACAATTTTCCAGACCTCCTCCACGTCCAGTCCCAAGTAGTTATGGACCAGCACGTTTCGGAAGCCGGAGATCGTTTTCCACTCGACTTCCGGATGCAGCGATTTCGTCTCCTCGCTGATCCGTTGCGTGGATTCGGCCAGAACCTGAAGATTGCGAACTACGGCGTCCTGTGTCCTCTCGTCACACAAGAATGCCGGCTCGCCTCCTGACGTATATCGCAGAATCTTCGCAATGCACTCGAGGATGTGCGCGACATAGAATGCGTCGCGGTTCACAGCGGCCGAGCCTCACGCATCACCCGCTCGCGCATCATCGGATGAAGCGCGGCCGGGCTCACCGTTTCCACGGTCTGCCCGAGCAATTCTTCCAACTCGATTGTCATCCGGACACGGTCCATCAGACTGCGCCCGCGTTCCAGTTCGACCACCATGTCGATGTCACTGTCGGGCCTGGCTTCGCCCCTTGCGGTTGAACCGAAGACCAGCACTTCAGGTTTGCCGCCGTGACGGCGGACCACCTGCAATACCTCGCCCCTTTTGCGCTGTAGTTCCGCCAGGGTCATTTCGACGAGTCTCCGTCCGTCCATTATAGAGCCTGAGCCGTAAAGCCCGGCGATCCCCGCACGGGCTATCATGGGCATCGTGAGACGACTCAGCACGATCCTGACCCTCTGTGTTGCCTCTCTCAGCGCACAGACACCCGAGCGCGTCATTGCGCTTCAAGGCGAAACTCATCACGTTCAGGGCGTGGCTTTCGTCAACGGCCGGTTCCTCGTCACATCCGTCGAGCGTCAGGCCGGCCGCGGCTGGCTGATGGAGTTCGACGGCGAGGGCAAGCGACTGCGCGAGATTCAGATTCAAGATGGCGGGATGTTCCATCCCGGCGGTTTCGATGTAGACGAGAACTCAATCTGGATCCCCGTGGCCGAATACCGCGCCAAGAGCCGCAGCCGCATCCAGCGCCGGTCTCTGGAGACATTTGAACTGATCAGTTCGTTCGACGTCCCCGACCACATCGGCGCGCTCGCACTGGCCTCGGATCGCATGTTCCTCGCCAACTGGGACGCCCGGCGGATCTATGAGTATTCGCTCGACGGCAAATTGATACGCGTCCGCGACAACCCCACGTCATACCGTTTCCAGGATCTGAAGTTCCGCTACGGGACGCTGGCCGGTTCGGCTCCGGCGACGAAAGGCGCAACGGGCGGCGCGGTGGTTTGGCTCGACCCGGAGACGTTGTCGCCGACGACGGAGCAATCGGTGCGTCGAACCGGCCGGGGCGTGTCGCTCGTTCAGGAGGGGATCGACCTGCGTGACGGGCGGCTCTATCTGTTGCCCGAAGACACGCCCTCCCGCATCTTCGTTTTTGACGTCGTTCGATTGACTGCCGCGCCCTGAATCGAGGTCAAGCGACGGAGGGAGGCGGCTTCTCCGCCTTCGAGAACTTCTTGGCCAGCGTTCGCGGGTCCAGCAGGTGCATTGGCTTGAACGACCTCTCCGACCACCGAGAGCCATTTTCGAACAACAGCCCAACGTAGTAGCCAATCTCCCGGAACGAGCAGTAGCGGACTTCGCCTGAGAAACTCCCCTTGGGATAGGAGACCTCGACCGTCACGCCCAACGGGATCTGCGTGTCCACCTGAATGCAGGCGCCAGAATGGGAGATATCCTCCAGGTTGGCCACGGCGCGGCATGTCCTGCCGGACTTGTCCTTCCACCTGACATCAACCAGGTCGGCGCAGAGCATGCGAGGTTCGGTACGGCGTTCGCTCATCACAGTCTTCTATCGACCAGCGTCCAGCCTCACGATATCAGGCCTGGAGACATATTTATACCTAATAGTGCCTAGGGTACGTGCCCGATGAGAGTACTACTCGGAACATGTTCCGGGGGTATGCCCTGCCGCCGGAGCCACTCGTCGCGAGTGGAAAATGACCGTGGATCACGGGCGTGGTCCACGGCCAAAACGCCGTCGAGATGGTCCATTTCATGTTGCAGGAGTTCGGCCATGGCGTCACTGGCTTCGAATTCGAGCCACTGGCCGGCGAGGTTCTGATATCGGAGTCCGACCCGCCGGCTGCGTTCGAGCCAGACCATGAGGTTGGGGAACGAGAAGCAATCGTCCCAGAGGCCAAATTTCTCCTCGCTGCGCCAGACCCATTCGGGGTTAATTAATTCATAGCGAACGCCATCGACCAGACAGAATATGACCCGCTGGGCGGCGCCGGTCTGGATGGCGCTGATGCCGCGGCCGAAGCCATGGGCCCGGCGGAACTCGGCCAGGGTATCTTCGAGATCCTGGAGAACAGCATCGGCGCTGGCCGGATCCTGGACCGGTTCCGAGGCCTGCCGCAGGATGGGGTCGCCGAGTTGGAGGATGCGCTTGGCAGCCATTCTTTTTATCCTACATCCGATGATGGAGGCCTCCGAAAGCCGGCGGGGCTGCTAAGCTACACCTGATGGCCGCACCCACGACCTCGCCGCAGCCGGAGTCGCCGCCTGCACGAACCCGCATTGTCGGCGTGCTCTTGCGCGCCGGGCTTTTTCTGCTGTTTGTGCGAATCCTTGGCGGGCTGTTCGGTTGGACGTTGAACGAGGTGATCGGCTACTTCCCGGCCGCCGCGCTCAGTATCTTCGCCGCCGCCGCGCTGGCGACGCTCATTGTCCTGCGCACGTTCGAGCGAGCAAAGTTCGTCGAGGTCGGATTGACATGGAGTCCGGCGTCGGCCCGCCACTTCGGCATCGGACTCGCGGCTGGCGCAGTCCCGGCGATGGCGGCGATCCTGCCGTTTGTACTCACCGGGTACGCTTCCTATCAGAGCGTCGCCGACCCGTCGGCCGGATTCACGCCGGGCCGCTTCACCATGGTCTTCGTGCTACTGCTGTTTGGCGTGATCGGCGAGGAGCTGATGTTCCGGGGGTACGCTTTCCAGATCATTCTCAACGTCGCCCGCCCCTACACCACGATCCTGCCGTTTGCCGTCCTCTTCGCCGCGGCCCACACCGGCAATCTCCACGCCTCCTGGCTGCCCATCTTCAACACGTTTCTGTGGGGCGTGGTGCTGGGATACGCCTATGTCCGGTCAGGCGACCTGTGGCTACCCATCGGACTCCATTTCGGTTGGAACCTGGCGCTGCCGCTGCTGGGGGCGCCACTGAGCGGATTCGAAATGCCCGTGGCGGGCTTCACGTTGAAATGGGCGGTGCCGGAACTGATCAGCGGAGGCTCATACGGACCCGAAGGCGGGGCCGTCACCACGGTCATGGCGGTGTTGCTGTTCGTCTGGCTGCTCAAAGCCAAAATTGAGAAGCAACCCACCGCCCTCTGGGTGTCATCTAATCAGGATGAGGAGTGACGCGGATGATCCGCAGCCTGGCCATCCTGTGCTGCCTTGCCCCGATGGCTTTTCCGCAGGGTAAAGCCGACCCCGAGGCGCGCCTGTCCGATGAGGACAAAATCGAATTGATCCGCGGCTTGACCGCCGAATCGGCTACGGTCAAGGCCTTCCTTCCGCGATCCAAGAAAGCTCTCAAATTTGACGCCGACGGGACCTGGGACAAGGCCGACTGGATGGAGATTGGCCGCGAATATGGGCCAGTGGTGCGTGTAGGCGACCTGGTGAAGATCACCAGGATCGACTTCGACCACGACAAGATCATCCTCACAATCGACAACGGCCTGAATATCAAGGGTAAATGGTACGAGCGCATTGAAGGCGGCATGGGCGGCGGCGGATCCACGGTCCCGCTGTCGGGAAAGCAGTCTCGGTCGGCCGGGACCACCGTCGCCATCGTCTTCCCTACTCGCGTCCCCCCGCTGAAAACCGCTGGAGTCAAGAAACTCCTTGAACCGCTCTTCGACTTCGACAAACGCTCAGCCACGGAGAACTACTTCGATACGTTGCCGCCCGAGATTCAGGAGGCGATCCGGGCCAAGCGCGCCGAGGTGGGCATGGACAGGGAGCAGGTCATCATGGCGCTCGGCCAGCCGCGCGACCGCATCCGCGAACTCAAGGATGGCGGTGACGAAATTGAAGACTGGATCTACGGCCTGCCGCCCGGCAAGATCACTTTCGTCAGTTTCTCCGAAGGCAAGGTGGTCAAGGTGAAAGACACCTACGCCGGCTTGGGCGGGACGATCGCTCCGCCCTTGAAATCCCCGCAGTAGCACCGCTGGGCAGGATCGTCGATTCCATCGCCACGACCGGCCACGCCGATTCGGCGGGCGATTGGTGACAAGCCGTTCCCCAGCGCCCTCCGGGAGATCCATCCCGGCGGGGGCTGCGGCGAATCTGACTATTCAGAGCCGGCACTCCGATCTGATATTCTGATGAAGGACCCCTTTGTTCAATTTGAGAGAGGATACTCTGTAATGGCTATCAAAGTTGCTATCAATGGATTCGGCCGCATCGGCCGCAATGTTTTCCGTGCAGCGCTGAACAACCCCGAAGTTGAAATCGTCGCCACAAACGACCTGACCGACACCAAGACGCTGGCGCACTTGCTCAAGTACGACTCCGTCCTCGGCCCGCTGGATGCCGACGTGAAGGCCGGCGAAGGTGTCATCACCGTCAACGGCAAGGACTTGAAGGTCTTTTGCGAGAAAGACCCGGCCGTTATCGACTGGTCCAGCCTCGGCGCCCAGATCGTCGTCGAGTCCACCGGCCATTTCACCGAGGCCGAAAAGGCGAAAGGCCATCTGAAGGGCACGGTGAAGAAGGTCATTATCTCCGCCCCGGCGAAGAACGACGACATCACGGTGGTGCTTGGCGTCAACAGTGACAAGTACGATGCAAAGGCCCACCACATTGTCTCCAACGCATCCTGCACTACGAACTGCCTGGCGCCGATTGTTAAGGTGATCCACGACAAGTGGGGCATTGAAAAGGGGACGATGACGACCATCCACTCCTACACCAACGATCAGAAGGTGCTCGACTTCCCGCACAAGGACCTCCGCCGCGCGCGCGCTGCGGCCATCAACATGATCCCGACCTCGACCGGCGCCGCCAAGGCGATTGGCCTGGTCATGCCGGAACTGAAGGGCAAGCTCGACGGTTACTCCATGCGAGTGCCGACGCCGAACGTTTCGGCGGTCGATTTGGTGTGTGAATTGAAAACCCCGGCCACGGCCGAAGAGATCAACGCCGCGATGAAGGCCGCCGCCGAGGGTCCGATGAAGGGCATCCTGGCCTACACCGACGACCCGGTGGTCTCCAGCGACATGATGAAGAACCCGAATTCGTCCATCGTCGACGGCGGCCTGACAAAGGTCATCGGCGGCAACTTGGCAAAGGTGGTTTCCTGGTACGACAACGAGTGGGGCTACTCCTGCCGCGTGGTCGACCTCTGCATCCTCATGGCGAACAAAGGCCTCTAAACCACTCGTTCAATTTGACCCATGAAAGCCCCGGACGCATGCCGCGCCCGGGGCTTTTTGTGCCAGTAGGACAGGCCTCCTGGCCTGTTTGTTATTCATTAACGCTTGATCGAGAGCGAGCACTTGGACCCGCTCTCTTCGTTCGCGGCCTACGCTTCGATGCAGGCTTTGGTGATGCCGTCGAGTTTCGGGAAGGTGCCCTCGAGGTAGGGGTTGCCCAACCGGCGGATCCGGCCCTGGTCGGGTCCATTGTCGCCATACCCGCTGTAGAGCGATTCGACCACATCCATCCCTTCATCCACTTTGCCGAACGGGGAGAAGCCCATGCCGTCAAGGCGCTTGTTATCGGTAAGGTTGATGAAGACCTGCGAGGTGCGCGTGCCCGGCCCGGCCGTGGCGAACACGATGGAGCCCTTGACGTTGGACTGGGTCACCGGGTCGTCGTTGATGTTGGGGACGTCGGGAGTTGAAGCCGGGTCGGCCGGCAGTCCGAATTGGACGACGAAGCCGGGTACAACCCGGAAGAACTTCGAGCTGTCATAGAAGCCCTGTTCGACCAGTTCCTTGAACCGGGTTGCGCCGAGAGGAGCCCACTCGGGGTTGATTTCAAGGGCGAAGTCGCCCTTCGTGGTTTGGAATTTGACTTTGAAAGTGTCTGCCATGCCTTTTCATTGTGGCATCGTTGGGGCCGCTTCCGGGTTAGCAATGGCTGGCCAATGACTGCGGACGCGCTCCGGATTGACGGTGGCCTTCCACTTCTCGTCGAAACGGCGGGCGATGTCAGGCCGGTCGCGCAGGGTGAACTCGAGCCCCAACTGGGCGTGCGGCTTGGTGATCTCGTCTTCGAATCCGAGCCGGTCGGCGATCTCTTCCCAGTTGTCGGTCAGCCCGCCGGGATCGAGCAGGACGACTCGGTCCGAGGTGACGCCGAAATTCTTCAGATGGGCGTCAAGCGAAAAGACGCCGCGCTGCCAGGCGGCTTGGCGCAGGTCGAGGAAACGATCGAGCCAGGTCTCCATTTCGTCAAACTGGCGGGCGCGGGCGAGGCCGCTCAGGCGGTCAAGGAGAGTACACTCGACCCGCTCTGTCGCCGAGGAGACGATCAGCCAGCCCGGCCAACCTCCAACGCGAACGCGGGTTGGAGGGAACGAGACCGTCTCGGGCACCAACGGAGTGCCGGTCAGCATCGTCCTGGCGAGGTGCTCGCCGCGGCTGTCGCGCGACCGGTAGATCTCGAGGACCTGTCCGACATGCGTGGCCATCCAGCGTGTCCGGGAAACCGGAGAAATCAGGATCTGTACCAGTACGCGCAGCAAGCGCAACTGCAACGATGGCCGCCCGAGCAGGTTGCGCGCCAGGCGGCGAGGGAGAAGCCGTTCAAGACGCCGCACGGCCTTCCAGATCACGATCAGCGCCATGATCTCCGATGGCTGCCGCTCGCGTTTCACCACCCAGTGGGGCGCCGCGTAGACCACCTTGCCGATGCCCTCGCCGAGCCGTTTCAACGTGCCGCGGGTGAGCTCGTGCGGGGCATGCGCCAGCGTCCGGGCATGTGCGGAGGTGTCAGCCGATTGGCGGTTCTGCACCATCGCCTTCATTGTTAATCCAAAACGGTACGGACTGGAAGCTCCTCGATGAGGATTGGGGGTCCAAATGCCGCCATAGGTTCGTTTGGTCAAGGCCGGTCATCCGCGCAAATCGTTCAAAAGAAAACCTGCTCTTCCCCTGGAGCCGCCCGAATTGCGACAATTGAAGTTCCCCTTTCATGCTTCACGATCTCTGCCGGTCCGCCGGCCTGCAAACCGAATACTGGGACATCTGGGGCCAGCGCCACGAGCCGTCGGAGGAGGCGCTGCGCGCCATACTGGCGTCTCTTGGCATCGATGCCGATGACCCTCAACCGCCAGCGCCGCCGGCGCCACTCGACCCGGTCGCCGTTTTTCTGGCCGCCGATCCCGCCCCAACCGTCGCTCTTCGCATCCCTGCCGGATACGAATCGGGTTCGGTTTCCACCGCCCTCTATTGGGAAGACGGCGGCGCGGTCCGCCGCGATCATGCCGCCAGTTCACTGCCGCACGACCTTGTGAACCCGGCCGCGCTGCGTCTTCCGTTGCCCGCTCCGTTGCGTCTGGGCTACCACGATCTCGAACTCGTCCTCAGCGCAGCGGGCGCGCCGCATATCCGGGCCGCCATGCGCGTCATTGCCACGCCGGATCGCGCATGGCTGCCCGAGGCTCTCGCCTCGAACCGAAAACTCGCCGGTCTCTCGCTCTGCCTGTGGGGAATCCGGTCGGAGAGAAACTGGGGCGCCGGCGACTTTACGGATCTCGAAGAGCTGGTCCAATGGGCGGCGGCCCGGTTGGGCGTCTCCTTCATCGGCCTGAACCCGCTGCACGCCCTCCACAACCGCGAGCCCTACAACGTCTCGCCATACCTGCCGCTGACGGTCTTCTACCGCAACGATCTCTATCTCGATCCCGAACGCATGGAGGAGTTCGCCCGCTGCCGGCCGGCCCGGAGCGCGGTTTCCTCCGTCGAATTCCAGGACCGGCTTGCCCGCCTGCGCGCTTCCAGCCTGGTCGAATACGAATCGGTCGTGCGGCTGAAACGGTATATCCTCAGCCTGCTGTTCCGCGAGTTTCTGCTCGACGTTCAGGCCAGCACTGCCCATGCCCGTGAATTCGTCCGCTGGCGTACCGTCGAGGGTGAACTGCTGACGCGCTATGCGACCTACCGGGCGCTCGACGAACATCTCCACAAGCTCGATCCCAAACTCTGGATTTGGCCCGACTGGCCCGCCGAATACCAGGACCCCGATTCGCCCGCTGTCGCCGAATTCGCCCGCGCCAACCCGAGGCGGATCCTCTTCCACCAGTGGCTCCAGTGGCACATCGACCGGCAGCTCGCCCGTGTCCAGCAGGCCGCGCAGGATGCCGGCATGCTGATCGGCCTCTATCATGACCTCGCCCTTGCCACCGACCGTTGCGGGGCTGACCTGTGGGGTTACAGGAACTTCTACGCCAAGGGCGCGCGCGTCGGGTCGCCGCCTGACGATTTCGCGCCCGAGGGCCAGGACTGGGCCTTCCCACCCGCATTGCCGGATGCCCACCGCGCCGACGGATACAGGCTGTTCGCCGAATCGATCCGGCGCAACGCCCGTCATGGCGGCGCGTTGAGGATCGATCACGTCATGCGGTTCTTCCGCCTGTTCTGGATTCCGGACGGGTTGCCAGCCAAGGCGGGGTCGTACCTTCACGACCACTGGCAGGATCTGATCCGGGTGCTTTGCCTGGAATCGCACCGCGGCAGGTTCCTGGTAGTCGGCGAAGACCTCGGGACGTGTCCCGGTTGGGTGCGCGATGCACTGCACGCGCATGGGATCCTCTCCTACCGCCTCTTTTATTTCGAACGCGGCCATGAGGGTAAGCCGAAGGCGCCCGGCGAATATGACACGCAGGCGCTGGTCTCCTCGACGACACACGACCTGCCGACGCTGGCGGGCTTCTGGTCGAAGCGCGATCTCGCTGTGCGGCGCGAAGCTGGCCTGCTGCCGGATCCGCAGTGGTTCGACGGCCAGACCGCCCAGCGGCTCAGGGACAAGACCGCCCTGCTCGACGCCCTGATCCGCCACGGCTTTCTGCCCCCGGATTTCCCGCGCGAAGCCGCCAACTGGACGGAACTCACCGGCGACCTGCACAACGCCATCATCGGCTACCTGGCTTCGACGCCATCGATGCTGTTCCTGCTGAATCAGGAGGACCTGACCAAGGAAACCGAACAGCAGAACCTGCCGGGGACCACGTGGCAGTATCCGAACTGGAAGCGCAAAATGGCGCTGAAGCTGGATGAACTCGAAGGACCGCAGGCCGCCGGATTTGCCGGGATGTTCCGCGCCTGGCTGGAACGGACGGGGCGGCTGCGCGGCAAGGGGTAGCTTGAGTTGACCGCTCCCTGACGCCCGCGGCTCGCCTTCATGCCGCGCAGGTTGCGGGGGGATCACGGGCGACAGGCCTGAGGCAGACTCGGAGCAAGCCGGACTTCAGGAGGAGGCCATGAAGGCTCACACCGAGATCATCGAGTACAAGGAGGCGAATCTCTCGGCGTACGTTCCGGATCCGCCGGGCTGCCTGGCCGCCGGAGACACGCGCGAGGAGGACCTGGCGAACATCCTTCAGTCCAAAGTGGCCGACTGGCACCTTCGCGAGAATCACCGATCGGCTGACGCCTTGGTTTGGCTAGGCTGCCAGGCCCCGCCGCGCGGTTCCTCTACGGAGTCGTCGTCTCCCGGGAGAGCTTTCGCGATGCGGCCTGCACGGCTGAAAGAGCACGCGGCATACTGAATCCGATCCCGGCGCACCCGGTTGACACCTTTCCGAGAACGGCCCGCTTTGAGGGTATCCCCTGAACCTGCTCCCACAGGGCCTCTGGAGCCGCGGTATTGAGATCGCCGGATGGGAAGCCGAGGCCGGTGGCCACGGCCAGCCAGTAGATTTGATCGGCGCAATAAACGGCGTGATCCAGCCTGCTCGTCCGCGCGACACCGGCGCGATCGTCGTGCGCGCTGACGGCATGAACGACGGCTGGGCTGAAGCCAAGATCGCGGAGGATCCGCGCTCCGACCAGGCCGTGCCGGGAGAGATCGCCTGCGGTGGCGCCAATGTCGATGTCATGCAACAGTCCGGCGACGCCCCACTCGTCCTTGTCGTCGCCCTCCGCCACGGCCAACTCGCGCATGATGGCTTCAACGGCCAGCGAGTGGTTCAGGTATTTCTTTTCCTGCAACCTCGACCGCAACGCATCCCAGGCCCGCGCCCGCGTCTCCCCGGACGCAACTTCGACCGCCGGGCCCTTTCGGGGTGTTGCCAGCAAGAGAAACAGAGGAACTGCGAGGAAGACAGCTCGCCTGGAGATGGGCCGCCGGGATCTCATCATCCGAGTGTAGACTACGGCGTCCGAGGCGGGGCGGAGGGCGGTGGGGGGCGGCTTATAGCTGGTATGGGCGTGTTTTAAGTGAAGCGCGTTTTCCACAGCCGCCGCC
>CAZLDN010000127.1:0-14561 GCA_964558355.1 uncultured Candidatus Solibacter sp. | reverse complement strand
CCGCCGATCTCGGCGCCGCTGGTGCCGATGTTGACGTTGGCGATGCCGCAGTCGCTGCCGCGCGTGCTGAGGAACGTTTCGGCGGCGGAAAGGCTGTCAGTGAAGATCGCCGACGACAGGCCCTGAGGGACGGCGTTGTGCCATTCGATGGCTTCGTCGAGCGTGTCGTATTCCATCAGGTAGAGCACGGGCGCGAATAGTTCCTCGGCGACGACGGGCATGTGGGGCCAGGCGCGGATGAGAGTTGGTTCGACGAAGAAGCCGCCGCCGCGCTCGAACACGTTTCCGCCGTGAAGAACTTCGCCGCCCTGGGATTTGGCCTTGGCGATGCCTTCGATCATGTCGTCGACGGCCGCGCGATTGACGAGCGGACCCATGACGGTGGATTCGTCGAGCGGGTCGCCGATGCGGATCTGGGCATAAGCGGCGCGGAGACGGTCGATGAAGCCGGCGGCGATTTTCTTTTGGAGGAAGATGCGGCGGATGGTGGTGCAGCGCTGGCCGGCGGTGCCGACTGCGCCGAACAGGACGGCGCGCAGGGCGAGGTCGAGATTCGCCGATTCGGTGAGGATGATGCCGTTGTTGCCGCCGAGTTCGAGTATGGTGCGGCTGAGACGGCGGCCGACGACTTCGGCGACGCGGTAGCCCATGGTGCAGCTTCCCGTGGCGGAGACGAGCGGGACCCGGGCGTCGTGCAGCATGCGTTCGCCGACCGTGCGGCCCTTGCCGACGACAAGCGTGAAGACGCCCTGCCAGCCGTGGCGTTCAAGGACGCGGTTGCAGATGTTCTGGACGGCGATGGCGGTGAGGGGCGTGTCGGAGGAGGGTTTCCAGAGGACGCAGTCGCCGCAGACGGCGGCGATCATGGCGTTCCAACTCCAGACGGCGACGGGGAAGTTGAACGCCGAGATGACGCCGGCGATGCCAAGGGGATGCCACTGCTCGTACATGCGGTGTTCGGCGCGTTCACTGTGCATCGAGAGGCCGTAAAGCTGGCGGGAGAGGCCGACGGCGAAGTCGGCGATGTCGATCATCTCCTGGACCTCGCCGCGGCCTTCGGCGATGATCTTGCCCATTTCGAGGGTGACCAACGCGGCCAGCGGTTCTTTATTGGCGCGCAACTCCTCGCCGATCTGGCGGACAATTTCTCCGCGTTTGGGGGCGGGCAGCAGACGCCAGCGGAGGAAGGTCTCGTGCGTCTCGGCGGCGACGCGGTCGTAATCTGCTTCCGAGGCCATGCGGACCGTGGCCAGTGGTTCGCCGGTTGCCGGATTCAGTGAAACCAATTCGCCGCCGGCTGAAGTATCGAGCCAACTTGCGCCGCAGGCGCCGGGATTGGACGCCTGGATGCCGAGGTGCTGGAGGATCCGCTGGATGTTCGCCATGTGAACTGCTCCTCGCGCCATTGTAAGACGCGGAGGGTTTCAATGGCTTGAATTGTGGTTTCTAATGGGCAGTACCGCGGCCGGCCTCCGAATCGGCCGCGGCAAATGGACACTGATGGCGGCGAAGTGAGCGCGGACTTACAGCGCGGCGTCGCCGCGGTCGTCGTTCCGAATTCGGATCGCCTGGGCAACCTCATAGACGAAGATCTTGCCGTCACCGATCTTGCCGGTGCGGGCTGCGGCGGCGAGTGCGCCCGCGACCTCTTCCAAACGGTCGTCGGCGACCACCAGTTCGACCTTCACTTTTGGCAGGAGGTCCACTTGATACTCCTGGCCGCGGTAGACCTCCTTGTGACCTTTCTGGCGGCCGTGGCCGCGGACTTCGGTGATGGTCATCCCATCGATGCCGGTGGCCTTAAGGGCCTCTTTCACTTCTTCAAGCTTGAACGGTTGAATGATGGCTTCGATTTTCTTCATGACTTCTCCCTCTCCTAGGACTCCAGATTGTAGCCTTCCTCGCCGTGCTGGCTGAGGTCAAGGCCTTCGGTTTCTTCCTCGGCGCTAACGCGGAGTCCGAGGGTCATGTCACAAATCTTGAGGATGATTAGCGTCCCAACGATCGCCAAACCCCAGGCGATGGCGGTCGCAATCAACTGGTTGACGATCTGGCCTCCGTTGCCATCGACAAGACCGAGCGCGGCCGGGTTGCCGGCGGAGTCCTTCAGGGCGCTGTTGACGGCGTTGGTGGCGAAGACGCCGGTCAGAATCGCGCCCAGCGTTCCGCCCGCGCCGTGGACGCCGAAAGCGTCAAGCGAGTCGTCATAGCCGAACTTGTTCTTGATCTTGACAACCATGAGATAGCAGACCGCGCCGCCAAGCAGGCCCATGATCATCGCCGAGCCGGGCGTGACGAAACCGGAAGCCGGGGTGATTACAACCAGTCCGGCGACCGCGCCGGAGATGCCTCCAAGGACGCTGGGCTTGCCCATCTGGATCCACTCCATCACCAGCCAGCCGATGACCGCCGCCGACGCGCCCAGGTGTGTCGCGAGGAATGCCGAGGACGCCAGGGCGCCGGCGCCAAGCGCGCTACCGGCGTTAAAGCCGAACCAACCCACCCAGAGGAGACATGCGCCGATGAAGCTCAGCACGAGCGAGTGGGGCTTCGTCGGCTCGGTCGGATACCCGAGCCGCTTGCCCAGATAGAGAGCGCAGACCAGAGCCGAGACGCCCGATGTAATGTGGACGACGGTGCCGCCGGCGAAATCGAAGCAGGGTACGCTTCCACCGAGGAAGGCGTTCAGCATCCCACCCTTGCCCCAGACCATGTGGGCCATGGGGTAATAGACGAGCAGCGACCAGAGAGTCATGAAGAGAAGCATGGCGCTGAACTTCATGCGTTCGGCGAATGCGCCGGTGATCAGCGCGGGCGTGATGATGGCGAACATCATCTGGAAGAGCATGAACGTTTGGTGCGGGATCGTGGCGGCGTAGTCGGCGTTGGCATCGCCGCCGACGCCGTTCAGCAGGAGGTAGCGCAGGTCGCCAAAGAACGCGTTGCCCTCGCCGAAGGCCAGGCTGTAGCCGATGACAGCCCACAGGAGGGAAGCCAGCGCCATCATGATGAAGCTCTGCATCATGGTGCCAAGCACGTTCTTTTTTCTGACCAGGCCGCCATAGAACAGCGCCAGACCCGGTCCGGTCATCATGAGAACGAGAGCCGTGCTCACCAGCATCCAGGCATTGTCGCCGGACATCTGAGCAGCGCCCACGCCAGATTCAAGCGCCGCCAGCTTTGCCGCCGCGGCATCCTGCGCCGCAGCCGTCAGGGAGGTTAGCGCGCAGGCGGTGATCAACTTTTTCACGAGTATCATTCGACTCCTTCAACAACTAGCGGTGGGACGGGCTCGATGGACGTGGAGCCTGAAACGGCGCGACGGGGCGGATGTTCACTATAGTGGCCATGATCGCGAGATAGGAGAAGCGAATTCTTTTTATCGGCGCGATTGAAAACATCTATTGGCAATCGCGGATGATCGGCCCGTACAATTGCAGACACCAGTCAGAGCTGCCGCCCTGTCGCCGCAGCACCCTATTCACAACTTCGACGGAGACAGATCCCGGTATGCGACGTAATACGTGTGTGTTCACCCTGCTGCTGATTTGCGGCGCCACCAGTGTGCGGATGGCGGCGCAGGATGCGGGTCAGAGTGCCCCCGCCACAGCAACGGCGCCTGCCGATCCGCCGGCCTGGTCGGCCGGACCCATCAAATTCAGCGGGCTCGTTGACGGTTACTACAGCCTCAATTTCAACCACCCCGCTTCGGGGGGCAACCTCTACCGCAACTTCGATGTCATGGCGAACCAGTTCAGTATCAACATGGCTAAGCTTACGCTGGAACACGACCCCGATCCGGTAGGGTTCAAACTCGATCTCGGCTTCGGCAAGGCGTACAAAGTGTTTCACTCCGTCGAGCCCGGCGGCGACATCATGAATTGGGTCCCCCAGGCTTACGTCAGCCTCAAGCCCAAACAGATGAAGGGGACGCAGTTCGACTTCGGCAAGTTCTACACCTCGGCCTGCGCCGAACCCATGGAAACGCATCTGAACTGGAACTACTCGCGGTCGCTGATGTATGCCCTGGGCCCCTACTATCACATGGGCCTGAGGGTCACGCAGCCGTTGACCGGCAACTTCAGCGCCGGCCTGCAAGTGGTTAACGGCTGGAACAACGTCCAGGACAACAACTCCGGCAAGACGATCGGGCTGACCTCGGCCTTGACGACATCCAAGGTGAGCTGGTTCAACAACTACTACGCTGGTCCGGAAAAGACCGGCACGAATGAGGGGAAGCGCAATTTCTTCGACACGGTGGTCTTGTTGACTCCGTCGGAGAAGGCCAACTTCTATGTGAATTTCGACTACGGCACGGAGAATAACATCGGCGGCGGGTCGCAGGATTGGGTCGTCATTGCCGCCGCGGCGCGATTCCAGGTGACGCCGCGAGTCGCGCTCAGCCCGCGGATCGAGTATTTCGACGACAAGGACGGATGGGCGACGCTTCAGCCGCAGAAGTTGAAGGAGTTCACCTTCACGGCGGAATACAAGATGGTCGAGGGTCTGCTGGCGCGCGCCGAGTACCGGCGCGACTGGTCCGATCAAGCTGTCTTCGAACGCGGCACGGGCGGGCTCCATAAGAGCCAGACGACAATGCTCGTCGGGATCGTCGCTTTCTTCGGACCGGCCAGGTAAGCGCGCCGCAACGATTCCCGCGGCCGAAGGCCTTGCCGCCCCCGCGTGGCAGGGTCGTTCGCTTTATCGGAACGGTCAGACGAGACGGCGTTTCACGGTGAGCGCCCGCGCAGGATTGTCCACCGTCACCTGCCTGACTTCGGCAGGGGTGAAGCCCGCGTCCCTCAGCGCGGGCAGGAAGTGAGTAAAGAGCGCCGAGTAGGGCTTCATCGGCCTCCTCCCTTCACGGAACGAATTGCCGTCATGAGACAACAGAACCTGTCCAAGGCGGCCCATCGACTTCATCATCGAAACGAGTTGAATGTGGCGCTCGACGCTGTCTGGAGCGATACCGTCGAAGCTCAGCCAGGCGCCGGCTTCGGCCGCTGACTTGAGCGCCCCATTATCCTTGCAGTTGTTGGCGTGGATCCAAACCCACGCTTCACTCGCGATGCCGTTTGCCTTCAGGATTTCCAATTGCCTTCCGGCCGCCTCCGCTGCATCGGACGTGTGCACGGTGATGAGCAGTCCCGTTTCGCGATGGGCCAGACACGCCGCCTCGAACAGCTTCCTGTCGATCTCCGACAGCGGGCCGGCGTCGACTCCCAGTTTCATGAAGCCGGGACGGATGTCCGTGCCATCGATGCCTTCGAGCGCCTCTTTCACCCAACGCGCGGCGATTTGTTTGGCGCTCTCATCATAGGCGTGCTTGGGGACGTAACGGTCGCTTGCTGAGCCGTAGTAGCCGGTGTTTGTCAGGACATGGACGCCCGTCCCGCCCGAGATCCGCCGCAGCAGATTCACGTCCCTGCCAAACCACGCGGTCGTGGCGTCGGCGATCGACGCGCAGCCGAGGTACTTGACCGAACTGACATAACGCATCACCTCGCCCATGAGCTTCGGAGCGTCATAAACGGCATGTTCGGCGGGATCGGCGCCGAACATCGAAAAGAGATGTTCATGCGGGAGGCAAAGGCCCAGTTCCTTGGGTTTGATCGCGCCGCGGACTGTCCAGATCGCACCCTCGCCAGGCATCACGGCCGCGGCCGCCGATAAAATGAACTCGCGCCGTTTCATGTCCCGATCATGACACGCATCCAGTTCGCCGGAGCACGGAATCACCGGGCTCGTTTGCCCGCATCATCTCTTGTGCGCGATAGTGGGATTGCCCAACAGAAGACGAAAGGAGGCCGGGATGACCGATGTCGGAGCAACTGCTTTATCTCACCGAACTCCTTGGTTTGAGGGTCTACGGCCTCAAGTTGCGCGTACTGGGCCGCGTCAGTGACGCCGCCCTGGTTCCCGTTGTCCATCCTGTCCGCATCGACCGGCTCTTCATCGGCGGCGCGTTTACCTGGTTGACAGTCGGCCAGGAGCAGATCCAGCGAATCGGGCTTGACGGCATTTTTCTCAACGATGAGAATTTGACGCCCTACCACCCCGACGAATCCATGCTGCGGCTCGAACGCGACCTGCTCGATCAGCAGATCATCGACGCGCAAGGGCGCAAGGTTGTGCGCGTCAACGATGTCACGTTCGAGGTCGCCTCTGAAGATGGTCACGACGTGCTCCTCATCCGGGAAGTCGATATCGGCTTGCGCAGTGTTTTCCGGAGGCTCGCTCAGGGCATCCTGCCGCGCCGGGTCATCCGCCGCGTCCAGTCGCGCATCGCACCCAACTCCATCGGGTGGGAGTTCTGCTCGATTCTGGAGCCCGATCCTCAGCGCCGCCTTCGTTTGAACATTTCGATGTCACTCATCGAGAAGATGCGGCCCGCCGATCTCGCCGACATCGTCGAGGAACTCAGTCCCGACGACCGCGAGGCTCTGTTCGAGGCCATGGAGCCGGAAATCGCCGCCGAGGCGCTGTCCGAGGTCGAGCCGGAGATCCAGACGCAGATCATCGAATCTCTCGAGACCGAACGCGCCGCCGACATTCTGGAGGAAATGGATCCCGACGAAGCGGCCGACGTCCTGGGCGACCTCGAAGAGCAGATGTCCGAAGAGATCCTTGAAGAGATGGAGGACGCGCCGAAGGCAGAGGTCGAGGAACTCCTTGAATATGACGAGGACACTGCCGGCGGCCTCATGAATACGGCATTCGTTGCCGTTCATGAAAGTGCGACTGCCGCCGACGCGTTGGAAGCCGTGCGCAGCCAGCCCGATCTCACCGACGGCGTCACCACATTGTTCCTCACCGACATCGATGGCCGGCTCAAGGGCGTGCTTCCGGTCACTCGTGCTCTGATTGCACGTCCGGAAATTGCGCTGACCGCTCTCGCGCCCGAGGAGCCGATCACGGCGCATGTCGACGACAAGGCCGCGCGGGTCGCCGAGCTTTTCGACAAGTACAACCTCCTCGCCCTGGCCGTGGTCGACGAGGAGGGCCGCATGGCCGGAGCCGTCACCGCCGACGACATCATCTCGCTGCTGAGAAGGAAATGATGTTCAAGCGGAGCCGTTATCATCTGGCAGTCTTCTTCGCCGTCATCGGCCCCGGTTTCATCACCGCCATGGTCGATAACGACGCCGGCGGCATCTTCACCTACTCGCAGGCCGGCGCGAAGTATGGCTATCTGCCGCTCTGGACACTGCTTCCGATCACGGTGCTGCTGATCGTCACCCAGGAGATGTGCTCGCGCATGGGTGCGGTCACCGGCAAAGGGCTGAGCGACCTCATCCGCGAAGAGTACGGCCTGCGCACAACGTTCTTCATGATGGCCGCCCTGGTCGCCGCCAACCTGACCAACGTGATGGCGAACTTCGCCGGTATTGCCAGCTCGCTCGAACTGTTCGGCATCTCGCGTTACATTACGGTCCCCTTGTCGTCGGCCGCTGTCTGGCTGCTGATCGTGAAGGGAACCTACTCGCGCGTCGAGAAGATCTTCCTTTTTGCCACCGCTCTTTATGTCTGTTACATCATCTCGGGCGTGATGGTGAAGCCGGATTGGAAGGAAGCCGCCATTTACAGCGTGCGGCCCGTGCTGATGCTCGACCCCGGCTACATCACGATGCTGATCGGCATGGTGGGCACGTCGGTCGCCCCGTGGATGCAGTTCTATCTGCAGGCGGCCGTCGTCGAGAAAGGCGTCAGCGCGAAGGACTACGCCGGGTCGCGGATCGAGGTCATCGTCGGCTGCATCGCCATGTCGGTGATTGCGTTCTTCATCATCGTCGCCTGCGCCGGCGCGATCCACAGCGTTCGTCCCCGCGACATCAACGACGCGACGGATGCGGCTTTGGGGTTGAAGCCCTTCGGCAATGCCGCCTATTTCCTGTTCAGCGCCGGGCTGTTCAATGCATCGCTGTTCGCGGCCTGCATCCTGCCGCTGTCCACGTCCTACACCGTCTGCGAGGGTCTGGGGTTCGAGTCTGGCGTCAACCGCAGGTTCCGCGAAGCGCCGATCTTCTATTGGCTGTTCACGGGCCTCATCGTCATCGGCGCCGGCGTGGTGCTCATCCCCGGATTCCCTCTGGTGAAAATGATCCTCGGGTCACAGGTGCTCAACGGCATCCTGCTGCCTTTCGTCCTGGTCTTCATGCTCCTGCTGGTCAATAAGCAGAGGCTGATGAAGAAGTGGGTCAACTCGCGGCTTTACAATGCAGTGGCCTGGGTTTCCGTGGTCGTTCTGACCGGGCTGACACTCGCCCTGATCGTCCTCTCCCTCCGCGATCTGCTCGGCTAACGCTCTGGTTCGAACTTGAGTGTCGATTCCGTGCCGAAGCGCTTGTACTCCGCATAGCGGATCTCAAGGCGCATCCGTAGCGCGCCGGTCCGGAACGGCAGGACGTCGTCGGCGTGGGTCAACACGGGAAACCAGTGCTTGCCGTCGATCTTCGCCCGGATTGTGGTGAAGCGCGGAAACAGGTTCTCGCTCTTTGATGTCCTGACCGGCGGCACCGCCTGGCCGTGGATCCGCACGACCATCAACTCCCGCTTCTCCACCCACACCATGCCTTCAAACATCCTGAAACCGGCGAACACCTGGCGGGGAGTCATCTCCAGCACCCAGCAATCCACCCCGTCCACGGTCTCCTCGCCGCGGAAGCGGACGCGGTAACGCGGCGCCATCCCGGGAGTCAGCATGACCGGCTGGATGTTGCGGATGTCCTCGAAATCCTCCGGTGTCAGAATCAGCCTCTTCAGATCGTTGAACGGCCGCCCCGCCACTTTCTCCGTCCGTTCGCCCGACGGAGAGAAGATGATCTCCCTCACCTCGCGGAACCGCCCGCCGCGCGGCTCCACTTCATCGATGACAACCGACTGGCGGTAGGCGTAGTTCAACCGCGCCGCTTCGCTCGCCGCCTCGTTCTCGGCAACGCGTTTGACCAGGTCCGGCGGCGGATCCGCGACGAGTCCGGATGCTAGGATAGCTTCCAGACACACAATGAGCCGCAGATACGGAATCACTCTGGCGGTCCTGTGGCTGGCGGGATTCGTCGCTGCGGCGCTGGTCATCCAGATCCAGAATATCGGGTCGTCGATCGTGCTGCCGGCGCTCGCGGCCGTCCTGCTCGAAGTCAGCCTCTACGCGTCACTCGCCTTCGAGGAGATCCGCTGCCGCTGGAGATGGCAGTGGGTCGCGCTGTTGGCCGCCGGTCCCTATTTGCTCTACACGTTGCCGCTGGGCTTGGCCGCGCCGGCGCCGCTGGCTGTCCTCGTCCTTCTGGCGGCCGCCGCATCGGCATGGTTTCGATTCGTGCCGCGCGGGCGGTTGGCCGACTTCTCATTCGTCGCTCTGATGGCCGCGCCGCTCATCTTCAAGCTCTTTCCGCTGATCTACCCCAAGGCGCATGACGACCTGCGGCTCGACTTCCTCGGCCAACTCCTATGGATCCGGGCCGGAGTCGTTGCCGTGCTCCACGACCGCGCACAGCGAGGGATCCACTTCGGTTTCATCCCGTCGCGGCAGGAATGGGTGACTGGATTGAAGTGGTCCGTCTTCGCGTTGCCCGTGGTACTCGGCCTCGTCGTGGCCACTGGTTTCGCGTCGTTCGTCCTGCCCGCCACGCCCTGGTGGACCACAACCGCCGCGGCCGCGGGTACGTTCCTCGGCATCCTCTGGGTGGTCGCTCTCAGCGAGGAGTTCTTTTTCCGGGGACTGCTCCAGCAGTGGCTCGCCGAAATCACCCGCAGCCGCTGGACGGCCCTGCTGATCGCCTCCGCGCTATTTGGCGCGGCGCATCTCGGATTCCGGGAATTCCCTAACTGGCGCTTCGCCGCCATCGCCGGAGTAGCCGGGGTATTCTATGGTCTCTCCTTCGAAAAGGGTAACGGCATTCGCGCGGCCATGGTGACGCACGCCCTCCTGGTCACCGTCTGGCGCACGTTCTTCCGGTAATTCAATCGGACGGCTGCGCGGGAACGAACTCGATCCATCCCTGCGCTGGCAGTGCGTCCAAGGGCAACCCGTTCCGCCAGACCGACAACTGCAAACGGAATGGCTGATCGGTGGCGAAGCCGTTTCGTTCGAGCTCGCACGACAGTTCGAACATCCGGCCGTAGGCGGCCGACACAGTTCCGCCCGCTTTCCCGTTCCCGGCCAACACCACGCCCTCGCTGGTCAGCATCGCAACCAATTGCATGTCCCTGCCGTTGCCCTCCAGCGCCAGTCGGATCTCGGTCCCGGCCAGCGCTCCGGGCCCCGGTTGGTCCAAAATGAGCCGCAGAAAAAGCGCCGAACCGTCGCTGCCGTAGTGCAGTTCCTTCGCCAGGAACTCCCGGCCGTGCATCGCGCCCTGCCTCTGGTCAGGCCGGTAGATCCCCGCGCCGAGCCACTCGAAGTAGGATGACAACTCGCCCTCTATCTTCGGCTGGATGAGACCCGTCGGCGGCTGGTGAAACGCTGCTACCGGCACCCTCAGGATAGGTCTTGAAAGAGCTTCCGGCGGCGCCAGATTCAACAGGCGGTACACCTGCGCCACATGGTCGCGGAACAGTCTGTCGAACTCTTCGCGGTTATCTGAATGATGTTCCGGACCATACCACCAGTTCCAGTCGCTGCCCTCTGCAATCAGCAACTCCTCGAATGCGACCTTCACCCTCTCGGGATCGAGCTTCGAACCGGCATCGGAATTCACAACCTGGGCGTAAGTCTCGCGGGCGTCCAGTAACAGGTTCCAGGCGGTGTTGTCTTCCTCTGCGCCGATCCACACGTCGTAGTTGGCATTGATCCAGGAACCCGGGTGAATCCTCTGAATCTCCTCCGGCTTGAACTTCTCCAGCGCCTCTGACACAGTCACCGCCGACATGCCTGGATCCGCCGAGATTTTCGAATACAGCCGGCACAGGAAGTCGCGGCCGCTCTCATGGAAATGCTCCCAGGCGTTCTCGCCATCGAGGATCACTGGCACCAATGCGTCCCGGCCCGAATTGACGATGGGCCGGCAATTCTGGCGAATTCGGTCGAGAAAATGGTTGGCCGCCTGTTCCGGCTCCATGCGCGAGTAGACGAACCCGATTAAGTCGCTGAGGTAATGGTCGCGGAAAATCATCCGCATCTCGCGGCCATTGCGCCTCCACACATACGGACGATAAGTCTCGGCCACGCCGGCGATGCGGCCGAGCGTCGCGCCCAACACGCCGTTGTCCGTCGCCATCCACTTCACGCCCTGATCCGCCGCGATCGTCAGCGTCTGATCCGACACCGACCCTTCCGAAGGCCACATGCCCGGCGGCGCCGCGCCCAACTTCCGCTTCGCGTACTCGTGCGCCCGGCGGATCTGCTCCTCGGCATCCTGCGGATAGGCGAACCGCCTCGGCAGCGCCACGCCAGGGTGAGACACGCTGGCGATGTTCGAATCGCAGAGCAGCGGCAGGATCGGATGATAATACGGCGTGATCGAAATCTCGATCTGGCCGCGCGCGGCGAACTCCCGGTAAACCGGGATCACCTTGCCGCAGATCTCCTGCTGCTTGCGGCCCATCAGCGCCTGATCTTCCAGCGTGTAGCCGCGGCGTTTCGCAACCAGCGACTTCACCTCTGCGTCGTGCGCCAGAAACTCCTCGTCGAACCACGCCAACTGCGACAGCACCTGCAGGTCCCGCATCGACTGCGCATCAAAGACGCGCCGCGCCCGCGCCTCGTCAACGCCCGCTGAAAGCCATTTTTCGTGCAGTTCCGCGTATCGCGGATAACGGTAAATCATCCGGCCTGTGTTGGCCTGGAAGAAGTACTTCAGAATGAACGACTGTTCGTCGGCGGTCAACTGTTCCGCCGCCTTGAGCGCGCACCGCAGGAACGGGTCCTCCGCCGTGCCCGCCGCGTAGTCCTCGATCTGGACCATCATCGACGGCACGAGGTTGAAGGTCTGGTGGACGCCGGGAAAGCCCGCGAGCACTTTCACCATGCCGTAGTAATCCTTCAGCGCGTGCATGCGCGTCCACGGCAGTTGATACTCGCCCGTCGCCAGGTCCTTATAGAACGGCTGGTGCATGTGCCAAACGAAGCAGATGTAAGTGTGCGGCATCGACTACCTTCCGTGGAAACTTCGCACCGGCGCTGGAGGCTCGCCGCCGCGTACCGCCAGCCACAGGATCCTGTTCAATTCGTTGTCGTCGATGCGGTCGGCTTCGGACCAGTCCATTCGCCGCGACTGTGCGGCCGTCGCGTTGAACTCAGGGTTGCGCTCATCGAGCGGCACGCGTGCCTCGACCTTCTCATACGCCCGCGCGTCGGCCCCGGTTCTGAAGGCTGCATACATCGGGCGCGCCCCTGCGTCATGAACGGTCATAGGAAACAGGCCAAGGATCAGTTCCATGGTGCGCAGCATCGACGTCGTGCTGTAGAGCGTCGAATCGACGCCCCGGCCCCGGGTATACGGCGAGATCACGAACGCCGGGGAGCGGTGCGAATCGACGTGATCGGGTCCGTTCTGCGCATCGTCTTCAAGCACGAAAATCGCCGTCTTCGACCAGAATTTCGACTTGCTGACAGCCTCGACAATCGCGCCCAGCGCCAGATCGTTGTCTGCCACGGCTGCGCGCGGAGAGTGTTTTTTCGGCGACGTGCCCGAGGTGTGATCGTTGCCGAGCCGCAACACGATGAAGCGCGGCATCGCGCCCTGACTTTCAAACTGCTCCAGGTCCTTCAGAAAGACCTTCGCGCGCTCGACGTCGAGATACTCCAGATCGAATCCGCGAAAGTCGAGATTGGTGTGCGGAGCCAGCGCCTGATCCCGCACCGCCCTGATCTGACGGCCCGATTCCGGCGCCGGCGTGATATTGGTGCACCACCATCCGTAGTTGCGCATCGCCAGGCCCTTGGCCAGCACGTTGGTCCAGATGTAGCCCGCCGGCGGCAAAGCAGCCCGTTCGCCGCCCTCATAGTCGTAATGCTTCCGCCGCCCGCCGTAACTGTTCGGCCACATCCGCTGGACGTAGGCCGGCGCAATCGCCGCCGAGGTCCAGTTGTGCCCGTCGGCGCTCACATCCGCGTTGACATAGAAGTTGTCGAGCAGGACAAACTCCCGCGCCAGCTTGTGATGGTTCGGACTGATCTCTTCGCCGAAGAGAGTCAGCGACGGGTCGCCGTTACCGATCCCCAAGTCGCCCAGCACCTGGTCGTAAGTGCGGTTTTCCTTGACGATGTAGATGACATGTTCGATCGGCGACACATCGCCTGGCCGCGCTGGAACAACGCTGCCCGCCGGCACTCCTGCGTCGTCCATCATCCTGGGACGGTAGGGCGCATTCGCCAAAACCGTGCGCGACCACCTCGCCAACTGAGCCGCGTCATACGGCTCGACCACCGACGCCGACCCTCGCTGCAGCGCGCCCACATACTCGATTGCGCTGTTGCCCAGATGGACCGCCGCCGCCCGTTTGGTCGGATTCGGCCCCCGTGGATTCGCAAAGCTCCTCGCGCCCCTGCCGTTCAACACCATCAGCCGCCCGCCAGGCAGTTCACGCGCCGACGTCGGATACCACGCTGTCGGGATGAAGCCTGCGACCGTCGATCTAACCCCGCTCACGTCGGCCACCGCCACCGCGTTGGCGTCCGCGCATACGACATACAACCGGTTCTGATCCGCCGACAACGCCAGCGCGCTCGGCGTCATCCCCGCCGGCATCACCGGATACATGGCAATGCTGATCCGTTCGGTTAGACTCAACCGCTTGTCTTCACTTACGCCCAAAACCGCCACGCTGTTGGTGCCCGAGATCGCCACAAACAGCCTCGCATTGAACTTCACCGGCTGCTTCTCTTCAGCCTCCGAATCCTCCATGGGCGGCTTGTCGCGCCACACCATTTCCATCGGCTGCGGTCCCACGCTCAGCCGCGCCAGCACTTCGCCGTTCTGCGCGTTCTGGTGATACAGTGACCCGTCGCCCCACCCAGTCACGAAAAGCGATTTGCTGTCCGGATGGATCAGGATCTTATACGGCCTGTGCGCCGACTTGAACTCTTCGATCACCATCCCCGACTGCGGATTGATCACCCAAATCGAATCCCTATAGAGCGCTGCCACGAAGATCAGCCGCCCGTCCGGCGACACCGTCACGTCGCCCACGAAGTCCGTGTGCTTGCGCCCCTGCTCGGCCACCAGCGTGAACGTCCGCCTCGCCTCCAATCGCCCTTCCGGGGTCAGCTCAAACTCCATCACCGTCGATGTCGATCCGCCGCTGACGTACAAAAGATTCGAATTCGGCGCGAACGCCATCCCCAGCCAGGCGTCCTTTACCTCGACCCGCGAGACCTCATGCAGCGTCGCCGTCTCATGCACGCTCAACGACGGCTTCATGTACCCGCCCTGAAGGATAACCGTGTACTTGCCGTCCCGCGAAACGGCCGACGACATCGGGAACGTGCTCAGCGGCGTCTGCCGGCCGGCCGGTCTCAATGCCCACCCGTTATGCAGCAGCACGCTTCCATCGGCGCGCGGCCCCGGCGTCTCTACCGCCGGTTGCCGCGACACCAGCGCTGCCGCCGACAGGATAACGCC
>CAZLDN010000126.1:0-14881 GCA_964558355.1 uncultured Candidatus Solibacter sp. | reverse complement strand
CCCTCCCACCCCAGTGCACAGGCGCTCTTTTCCGGACGCGACCTGCCGGGCCTGCGCGCCTATTACGAAATCTGCGCCGAACGCCAGAAGCTTCGCTTCGCCTCGCAGAACTGCGCAGCCGGGCGGCGGGACTTCAGCCTGCAGCTTTTCTGGCGCGACTCGGACAAGAGCTTTTCCGAGGCGCGGAGCCGCCGCATCCACGTCGCCGCCGTTCCCGAGGAAACGCGCGTGACCCTGCCGGGACCGCCACCCGGCGCCGCCCCGGCGGAGATCCGACTCGATCTTTCCGACCGTCCGATCCTGCTCCACCTCGGACGTCTCGCGTTGCTCGACCGCTTCGGCCGACCGTTGTGGGAGATGCCCATGGACCGTCCGCCGGAAGACACTGCTTTCGACGGCGTGCGGTTCGCTGTCGAAGAAACCGGTCTGCTTTGCCACGTTTTCGGGGACGACGCTTGGTTGGTGCCGCGCCTGACTGAAGAAGTTCTCGCGCGCTTCGCGGACGGCGGATCCGTGTCCGTCTCGCTCCGCACCGCCGATCCACTTGCGGCGCTGGGAGCGTTTGTTGCCGCCTTCCCTTTCGGGTGGCGTGGGTCGCAGGCGGACCGGGAAGCGTCGGCGGAACAGATGGAGGAGTTGCAGGAGCGGAACAACCAGATCGCGCAACTGACGGAAGCGTATGGGGCGGCGGAGCGGCTGGCGCTGGAACGGATGAAGGAGTTGCAGGAGCGGAACAACCAGATCGCGCAGCTGACGGAAGCGTATGGGGCGGCGGAGCGGCTGGCGCTGGAGCGGATGAAGGAGTTGCAGGAGCGGGACAACCAGATCGCGCAACTGACGGAAGCGTATGGGGCGGCGGAGCGGCTGGCGCTGGAGCGGATGCAGGAACTGCAGCGGCTGGACCAAGCCCTGGCTCTCGCCCTGCAGAGCGCCGACGTGAAGGAAGCCGAGATCGCCCGCCTGAACGAGATCCTCGCCTCCACCTGGAGGATTCCGCGCCCGCGCGCCTGGAGACGCTGAGCCGAACCGAATGCAGATTCCCCCCGCCGCCCACCTGTACCTGGACCTGATGAAGCGTTGCCTGACGCGGCTGCTGTTCCCGGACAATTGCGTCGATCTCCAGCACCGGCCGGCCGGCTGGTTCGACCGCGAGGCCCGCATCGAGGGCAAGGACTGGCCCAGCGAAGCCGACACCATGATTGGGCTGCGCCGGCTGGAGAATCTTGAGTCCTGCGCGCTGGCGGCCATCGCCGGCGGCGTGCCGGGCGATTTCGTCGAGACCGGCGTCTGGCGCGGCGGCGCCTCGATCCTGATGCGCGCCGTGCTCAAGGCGCTGAACGAGCCGGAACGCTCCGTCTGGGTGGTAGATTCCTTCGAGGGGCTGCCGCGGCCGGACGCGGCGCGCTATCCCGAGGACCGGGACGACCGCCTCTTCGAGCACAACGCCTATCTTGGGGTCGCGCTCGAAACCGTGCAGGCGAACTTCGCCAAGTACGGGCTTCTGGACGACGGGGTCCGGTTCCTGCGCGGCTGGTTCCGCGACACGCTGCCCGCCGCCCCCATCGAGCGCATCGCCGTGCTCCGCCTGGACGGCGACATGTACGAGTCCACCATGGACGTGCTGACCCACCTGTATGGGAAGGTTTCGCCCGGCGGATTCGTCCTGGTGGACGATTACGGCGCACTGCCCAACTGCCGGGCCGCGGTGCACGATTTCCGGGAGCGCCACGGCATCGTCGAGGAAATCGTCCCCGTGGACTGGACGGGCGTCTACTGGCGCCGCCGCTGAAGACCGCCGCGGGTGGAATCTTACCGGGCTGCGAACTATGATTATGATATAGTTGACTTGCCCAAGGATCGCGTTTCCGGCTCATTCTCGATCTTCATGCCCATTCACGTCTTCACCAGCATTACGTGCAACTATCTCCCCAAGGCGCGTGTACTCGCCGAAAGCCTGAAGCGGCTTCATCCCGATTACGTCTTCCATCTGGTTCTGGTGGACACGCCGCCGTCCTGGTTCCGCGTCGAAGATGAGTTGTTCGATTCCCTCATCGGGTTGGGGGACCTCGGAATCAAGAACCCGGAGCAGTGGGTGTTCCAACATTCGGTAGTGGAGGCCTGCACGGGCGTGAAGGGCTTCGCGGCGGCGAAACTGCTGGCGCGGCGCGATTGCTCGGCGGTGTTCTACTTCGATCCGGACATCGTGATCCTCTCCCGGCTGGACGGCCTGCTGGCGGAACTGGAAACGGCGTCGGTGCTGGTCACGCCCCACATCACCGAGCCGGAGACGACCCTCGATGCGATTCTGGACAACGAGTTTTCCGTGCTGCGCCATGGCGTCTACAACCTGGGCTTCCTGGGGGTGGGGAACACGCCGGAGGGGCGGCGCTTCGTCGATTGGTGGATGCACCGGCTGGACCACTTCTGTTACGACGACATACCGCGCGGCATCTTCACCGACCAGCGCTGGGTGGACCTGGCGCCGGCGTACTTCGAGGGCGTCCGCATCCTGCGCGGCCCCGAATACAACGTCTGCACCTGGAACCTCACGCGGCGCGAGGTGCGCGGCAGCTTCGCCGAGGGCTTCACCGTCAACGGCCGGCCGATGGTGTTCTACCATTTCTCCGGCCTGGACAGCGGCGCCCAGGCGGCCATGCTGAACAAGTACGGCTCGCAGATGCCCGCCCTGCGGGAGCTGCGCGACTGGTACCTGGCGCAATGCGATCTCGCCGGGCAGCGCGAGCTCGGGACGCTGCCGTGGAGTTTCGCGATCTTCGACAACGGCAGGCTCGTCACGCCGCTGCACCGCAAGCGGTACCGGGAGCGGGAGGACCTGCGGAAGGCGTTCCCGGCCCCGTATTTCACCGGCGACGTGAACCCGTCATACTACCACTGGTTCGAGGCCAACGACGAGAGCCGCGTCAGCCCCGTGCGGCCGACGGGCGCGGCCGCGGCCGTCATTCCGGAGCCGCGCGAAGCGGCGCCTCCCGCCACTGCGTCGGCCGTGCCGGAGTACCGGGTGTATCTCTCGGTGTGCGGCGCGGGCGAAGAAGAGGCGGCGACCGCGGCCCGGGACGCCGCGGTCCGCACCTCCGCTGCGGAGCCGCTGCATCTGGCGGGCCCCGCCGAACTGCTGGAAAGGCTGCTGAGCGATGAAGAGCTGGCCGCGCGGTTCCGTCCCCTGCCCCTGCCCGACGGGGCATCGCACGAGGACGCCTTTGAGGCCGCGTTGCGGGACTCGGCCGCGAACACGGACGTGGCCTTCGCAGTGGGCGGGACGCGTCTTTGCGACGGGTGGGATCTCCGGCTGGCGTGGACGTCGCGCCGGACCGAGGGGGCCGCGACGGTTTCTCCTATCAACGACGGCTCCGCCTGCACGTATCTCGGGTTGGCCGGTCGGGACCTGCAGGAGCTGGATGCGGCCTGTTACCGCAACAGCGTGTTTTCGAATCCCGAGATCCCGCGGTTCCTGAAGACCTGCGTCTACGTCAACCGGGAAGCCGTCCGGGAAACGGGCGGCGGAAAGCCGCAGGAGTTCCTCTCGCGGACGGTGCGGCTGCGCTGGCCGCACGTTCTCGCCGATCACGTCTACACAGGGACCGGGACACCACCGGAGGAGCCTACCTCGCGCGCTGAGATCCCGCTCGCGCTCGAGGTGCTGCGCGACCAGATCCTGCGCGAGGCGCCCGAACCGCCGTTCCATCCGGCGGAGCGGGCCATCCGCCGGAACCTGCACGTTGTGCACAGCTGGGGAGGCGGGCTGGAGCGCTGGGTCCAGGAGTATTGCCGGGCCGACCGGGGCCGGCGGAATTTCATTCTGAAATCGGTCGGGACCTGGGGAGCGTTCGGACAGGAGCTGCAGTTGTTCGCCCACATCGACGACGCCGCTCCGCTCAAGCGGTGGCCGCTCAGCCCGCCGGTGCGGCACACCGCCGGCGTCCATACCGGATACCGGGCGGCGCTGGCGGAGATCATCGACAGCTACGGCGTCGATTCGATCCTGGTTTCGTCGCTGGTGGGCCATTCAATGGACGTGTACCGCACAGGGCTGCGGACGATCGGCGTGTGCCACGATTTCTATCCCTTCTGCCCGGCGCTGAACGTGACGTTCGAATCGGTGTGCGGGGCTTGCGGGAACAGGGAACTGACGCGCTGCACGCGGGACAACCAACACCACCGTTTCTTCCGCAATGTGCCTCCGGCGCAGTGGGAGGCGCTGCGCCGGTCGTTCGTCCGCGCGGTGACGGCGAACGGGGTGCGGCTGGCGGCCCCCAGCCCGTCGGTGCGCGATCATTACGTCAAGTTCCTCCCGGAGCTGGAGCCGCACTTCCAGGTGATTCCGCACGGAACACGGCCGGTGGCGGCCGATCCGCTGAAGCTCGATTTCCAGTCCGGGAAGCGGCTGCGGGTGCTGGTGTTGGGCAGCCTGGCGCCGCAGAAAGGGTCGGATTTGTTGGCGGCGATGCTGGACGAGTTGCTGTCGCTGGCGGACCTGTACCTAGTGGGCTGCGGGGATTACGGGTGGGATTTCCAGCGGACGGGCGTGACAATCATGCCCGAATACGAGTGGAGCGAGCTGCCGCGGCTGCTGCGATCGATCTCGCCGCACGTGGGGCTTCTGCTCTCGGTGGTGCCGGAGACGTTCAGTTACACGCTGCAGGAGATGTTCGAGCTGGGGATTCCGCCGCTGGCGACGCGGCTCGGCAGCTTCGCGGACCGGATCGTTGAGGGGGAGACGGGATTCCTCGCGGACCCGACGGCGGAAGCGGTGATGGCGCGGCTGCGGGGGCTGGAAGCGAATCGGGGCGTGCTGGAGGCGGTACACCGGAGGCTGTGCGCGTTGCCCCAGCGGCGGACGGAGGAGATGCTGGCGGACTACGAGGCGGCGCTGGGGCTGCCGGCGCTGTCGGGGCGGGCGTACTTCGCGCGGCAGCTGCGTCCGTTGGACGCCGACCACAAGCGCACAGTCCTGCAGCTGATGTGGCACAGCGAGCACGACCGTTTTTCGGAGGAGCGAAGCACCACGGTGTATTCGGTGGGCTCGCAGGAATCCCGCGTGGCGGTATTGCGCATTCCCCGGCAGAACGCGCCCTTGCTGGAGCTACGGCTGGGCTTCGGCACGGAATCGGGGCTGCTGTTGCTCTTCCGCTGCCGCCTGCGGGACATGGAAGAGAAAACGGTCTGGTCGTGGAGCAGCCGGGAAGGGGCGCTTCAGCCGAAGGCCGCATGCGACGTCATGTTCTTGGGCGGCGGACCGGGGTGGCTGGTGTATGTGTCCGGACCGGACCCGCACCTGGTGTTGCCGCTCGGGGCCGAAGCGCTCGCCGACCTGAGCGACGGCGGAGCGCTCGAAGTCGAGTTCGGCCACCCGGCCACGGAACAGGCGCTCGCGCGCATGGCGAACGCCATCCTGGAAGGCAGTCAATCGGCGCTCAGTCCGGAGGAACGGCAGTCCGTTCTGCGGTACCTGACCGTCCGGATGCAGGAGCAGACGCGGCAGAGCGGGCGTGAAGCGCATGCGGAACGGTTGCTTCAGCAACTCGCCGAAGCGCGCGACCGGGTGCGGGATCTCGAGCAGTCTCTCTCTTGGCGCATCACGTCCCTGCTCCGATGGGGCGGCTCGATCCTCATTCCGAGGATCCGCCGGCTGCGAAAACCGCCGGCGGGAGTTCGCGCGGTCGAATGATCATGCACGGCGAGAGGATGAAATCATGAACACTCCGGCCCAGAACGTACTCTGGAGGGCGGCCGCCGCCAGCGGCGCGAAATTCGACAACGACGTGAACCTGCCGCCTCAGCCGTACGCCGTTCCCATTCCCAACGAACTGCTCAGGGAGGCTTCGAGCGTGGGCTCCCTGGACGTGTTCTATGCGATCGGGGAAGCATGGGCGCACATGGTCGGCCACTTTCTGCAGCCCAACCCGGCGGTGCTGGATATCGGCTGCGGTTGCGGGAAGCTGGCCCGCTTCCTCTACCTGAATCCATCGGTCCGGTATGTGGGGGTGGACATCTTTCAGCCCGCTATCGAATGGTGCCGCAGGGCGTTTGCCCCGCTCGCGGGCGAGCGCTTCCGCTTCGAGCACTTCGACGGGCACTCGGCGGTCTACAACCCGGCGGGAACGATCAAATCGAGCGAGTACCGGCTGCCGTGCGCCGACGGCTCCATCGACACCACGGTCTGCGCGTCCCTCTTCACACATCTCCTGCTGCCGGACCTGAAGCACTATCTCGACGAGATCACGCGCGTCTCCAGCCCCCAAGGGCAGGCCATCATTTCGCTGCACACTGAGCCGGCGGAAGGCGAGCGGATCTCGGGCGACGAGTCGCGCATCGACGCGGACCCGCTCTACTTCGCGGAACTGGCGGGCGAAGCTGGGTTGACCCTGCGCCGCGAGATCGGGCTGGTTTACGGCCAGCGGGTGTTCCTGTTCGGCCGGGCCGCGTAACGTGTGGTTAAATTAAATAGGACTCTAGGAAAAACCGTTATGCATTCGTTGAAGATCTCATGCGCCGGATGGCTTACGCTCTGGTGGATCCTGCTGGCAGCCGGTTGCGGCGCCCCCCCGGTCGAGAAATCCTCCCAACCGGCGACGGCTCCTCCCGGCGGCTCCTCCGGGTCGTTGAAGCGGTCCGCCTCCGCGCCGCTGTACTACCTGGACCGTGTGGGGGAAACAGTGAATCCGTTTGAGAAACAGCCTGTCAAGGTGGATGTCGCCGGAGAGTTGACCTTGTCGGGATGGGCCGTGGATCCTGACCATAAAGCGGCGCCCGGCGGGGTGGAAGTGGTGATCGACGGCACACCGTACCGGGCCATCCACAATCTTTCCCGGCAGGATGTGGCCGACTACTTCAAAGTGCCGGCTTATGAGAAGGCGGGCTACAAGTTCTCCATGGCCGCATCGCTCCTCGCCAAGGGACAGCATCAACTGATGGTCCGTGTGATATCGAGCGATGGGACGTATTTCTTCGAAGGTGCAGGGCTGTCCCTTCGGGTGGAATAAGGTTCGTGGCAATCGAATGAACGATCAGGATCGGTCGGAGAGTTACAAGAAATGGGTAGTCGGCGTACGCGCCGAACGGCCCCCTGCCCACAAGGCCGAGTATCTGGAGGGCTGGAGGAGTTTCTTCAACCACTACGCCCCGCAGTGCGACGACTGGCGGCGCCGCAACGCGGGGTATCACGAGCAACTCCGCGCGTTGACGACGTTCCTGGTTCCTCCCAACATGCGCGTGCTCGAGGTGGGCTGCGCGACTGGCGATCTGCTGGCGAGCACGCGGCCGTCGCATGGGGTCGGCGTGGACATCTCCGACAAGATGGTGGAGATCGCGGCGCGGAAGCATCCGGAATTGACGTTTCATTGCATGTCGGCCGAGGATCTCGATTTGGGTGGAGAGACTTTCGACTACGTCATCCTTTCCGACCTGCTAGGGTTTCTGTACGACATCCGGCTCGTGTTAGAGCGAGTGCGGCTGGTTTGCCATTCCCGCACGCGCATCTTGATCAACTGGTACAGCCGCCTCTGGCAACCGGTCGTGGAACTGGCAGAGCGCCTCGGCCTGAAGTATCCGCAACCGCTTCTGAACTGGACGACCGTGGAGGACGTCGCCAATTTCCTATACCTTTCCGGATACGACGTAGTGTGCCGCAGGAGCCACATCCTGCTGCCCAAGCGGATTCCGGCCCTCGCTGCGCTCCTCAACCGGTACACGGCACAAATGCCGGGACTGCGGCATCTGTGCCTGACCAATTGGATGGTGGCGCGGCCCTTGGGCGTCGAGGACGCCGCGCGGCTGCCCAGCATCTCAATCGTGTGTCCGTGCCGCAACGAAGCGGGCAACATCGAGCAGATCGCGGCCCGGATCCCGCAACTCGGTCCGGAAATGGAACTCATCTTCGTCGAAGGCCACTCTCGGGATGATACTCTGGCTGAGTGCCGGCGGGTTCAGAACCAGTTTCCCGAGAAGCGCATCAGCGTCTACGTACAGGAAGGAAATGGCAAAGGCGACGCGGTGCGGCTCGGATTCGCCAAGGCTCGCGGCGATGTACTGATGATCCTAGACGCCGATCTGAGCGTCGCTCCCGAAGATCTGGAGCAGTTCTACGACGCGCTGGTGCGGGAGAAGGGTGACTTCATAAACGGATCCAGGCTCGTGTACGCGATGGATCCGAAGGCCATGCGATTTCTTAACCTATTGGGCAATAAATTCTTCGCCCTCATTCTCAGTCGGCTCATAGGACAGCCCATCAAGGACACGCTGTGCGGCACGAAAGTCCTTCGGCGGATCCATTACGAACAGCTGGCTCAAGGTCGCTCCTATTTCGGCAACTTTGACCCGTTCGGGGATTTCGATCTGTTGTTCGGCGCGGCGAAGCTGAATCTGAAGATAGTCGAAGTTCCCGTTCGCTACCGGCAGCGCACGTATGGTTCGACCAATATCAGCCGGTTTTCCGACGGCCTCCTCTTGCTGAGGATGTGCCGCGTGGCCGCTTCGAAACTGTATTTCATCCGATGAGGGAATCCCGGCTGGACGACCCTCAGACGACACAGGGTAGGCGGGAGATCCTGCGCGGGAAGGGCTTTCTCCGGCGGATCTACGGCTCCTGGTACGGGTTGCTGAAGGAGGCGATCCCCGGGGGACCGGGCAAAGTGCTCGAGATCGGCTCAGGCGCGGGCTTCTTTCGAGAGGTGTGCGAAGAGGCGATCGCCTCGGAGATCCTGGCTGCGCCGGGCGTTTCCCTGGTTCTCGATGCACGGCGGCTGCCGTTCCGCGAAGGGTCGCTCCGCGCCGTGGTGATGACCGACGTGCTGCACCATATAGCGAACGTGCGTGAGTTTTTCGCCGAAGCTCGCCGCGCCGTGCGGCTAGGCGGCGTCATCGCCATGATCGAACCATGGAACACGCCTTGGTCGAGACTGATCTACCGGAACTTTCATCATGAGCCGTTCCAGCCAGACGCCCCCGGATGGGAACTGCCCGAGGGAGGCCCATTATCCATCGCCAACGGGGCGCTACCCTGGATCGTGCTGCGAAGGGATAGGGAACGGTTCGAAGCGGAGTTTCCCGAATGGCGAGTGGCCACAATCAAGGAGATGATGCCCCTGCGCTACCTACTGTCGGGCGGCTTCTCCGCGCCGGGCCTCCAGCCGGAATGGACGTATCCGGCCTGGTCTGCCCTGGAGGACGCGGTGGGGAGCGTGAATCGTTATTGCGGCATGTTTGCCTTCATCCTCCTGGAGAAGGTCGCGAACCATTGAAGGCAGCCTGGCGCGGCCTCCTTTGCTTCTTGGCCAGCACAAGAACCCGGCTTCCCGCGGGGCCGTCGAAGGAACGGAGCAATTCATAGGGAATCCGCCCAGAAACAAGGTCTTCTTCGATAGTAGGAAAGTGCTCGAAGAAGTGCGTCCCGGGATACAGGCTTCCGCATCCGCGGCAGGTCACGATGTAATCCGGAGCGCCTGGGCAGTCCGCGCAAGTGCCCGGCCACCAAGTGAAGCGGACTGGATGCCTGCGGACGGCAGTGAGGAACATGAAGTAATCGTGGTTGATGAACAGGCCGAGTTCGGTCGTACGGGCTTCGGCTCGCTCCCCGGCGGTGAAACGTCCTACGGCATCGGCCGCCACCGCCGCTTCGGCGTCCGCGAGAGGGAAGTGACGCCGGTCCACAGGGTGGTTGTCGTCGAACCAGCCTGGAACGTTCAAAGGAAAGCTGCTGTCCAGGAGGATCCAGTCGCCGAACCGGACCGGCTGAACCGGGAGGAGCGCGAAGGAGTTGTGGACCGGCATCAGGATCGCAACTGCGGCGACTACGACCGGAGCGACGGGGCGGATCGCGGAAAAGGCGTAGGCAGCGAGGGCGCAGAAAGCAGGCAGCCACGTTGCCGAGAAACGGGTGCACTTATTGGGCGTTGCTGCGGTAGCGGCCAGAGTTGAAACGGCCAGCAGCATGATCCAGATCCAGTGCTGGGCGGAGGAGAGGGTCTCGGTTCCGCGCACCAACCGGACAACCAGGATCCCTGCCCCGGCCAAAGCGGCGAACGCGACCCAGAGCGACGGTCCGGCAGACAAGTTGGCGATCAACCAGTTTGAATAGAAACAGCAGTCGGTGCCGCTCGCAATCTGGGCGTGATGGGCCACAGCGGCATAGTTTCTCCAATACCAAGGACCGGCTGTCGCAATCGCCGCTGTTGCCGCCGCCGCAACCCGCAGCAACAGCATTCCAAGCTGACCAAGGTTCCTTGGGCCGATCCGCAACACCTCCCGCACGATCGAGTAGGCCAAGAGGAGAGCGAGGAGCGGGACGAACGTCGTCTTGCACAGGGTTCCGAGGCCGACCAGGAAGCCCAGCAGCACGCTCCGGCCAAGTCCGCTCCACGCGCCCCCCGCCAACACGTTCAAAGTCAGCACCGCGAGCAGCAAAAGGAGCAGTTCGACGTAGAACCGGTGCGTCAATCCCGTGACGAGCGGGGTTGCCAGCATGAGAACCGAGGCGGCGGCCGCCTGAGACGGGCGAAGGCACCAACGGAACAGGGAATAGGCCGCCAGCCCCAACGCGGTGAAGGTCGATACCAACGCTGCAGCGAACGGCCAAGTGTGATTCCCGCCGAACAGCATCAGGATGCCGGGCAATACGCAAACCAGGGGAGCTTTGAACCCGAGGGCGTTAGCGTAGCCATTCCAGGCCCCCTTCAAAGTAGCTGTGCGAAGTCCGTCGGCGATCGAGAGCGCTCCGCCCATATAGTGCGCCTCGTCCGTGCTCGGGGGAATAGCGGATTGGTGATGGTACACGATATGAAGCAGGGACAACCCGGCCACGATCGCAAGGAAAACCGGGAGAGCGAAGCGATCCAGAAGATCCCGCCCGTCAGCGGCGCCCGGACTGGGGGATTGGGAAGGGCCGGCCATGGATAAGGGAGCGAACGACAAAGGCGATTATATCACGGCGCTCCGGCGTCGGCTACAGGCGTCGGCTACAGGCGTCGGCTACAGCCGCAGCATCGCTTTGCTATCGTGTAGGGTGACATGGATCCAATCGAATCAGGGAAATGCCCGCCTGTGTGCCTGTTTTATCGTGCGGCGGTCTGTTTTGCCGTGGTATTCAACGTCCTGCACCTGGTATCTTTGCCCATCGAGATTAGCTATGACGGTCTCGGCTATATCGATATGGCCGACGTCCTGTTCTCGGGCCGGTTCCCCCAGGATTGGCTTCCCAACCGGGCGCCGCTCTTTCCGCTGACCCTCAAAATCGCGTTCTGGGCGATCGGTCGGCAGGCGCAGACCGCGGCGCTTGTATCCTCTGCGCTCGGCTTGGCGGGCATTCTCGCCCTGGGCGACGCAGTGCGGCGCATCGCGGGAAGAGCGGCGGCCTCCAGCGTGATTGTTTTCGTCTGTCTTTACCCGACCCTCGTCGTGTATCAGCACAGCGTTCTGACCGAGGCCGGCACGTTCTTCTTTCTCGCGCTCCTGGTCAACATCGCCGTCCGTCCCGCTGCATCCCGGCGGGCAATGTGGGGACGCGCCCTCGCTTTGATCGCGGTTTCGAGCCTGGGTTTCTACTGGCGGCAGAATATTCTGGCGGCATTGCCGGCGCTGGCGGCGCTTCTGATCGCCGCGGAGTGGAAGTACGATGCCCTGCGGGCCGTGATTGCGCGCAACCTCGCCATTGTCGTCCTTCCCGTGGCGTGCAGCCTTCCCTGGAACGCGTACTCCAACGCCTTGGCGCTTCGCGACGTCTCCATTCGCCAGGGAATCATTCGCCAGGCGTTGTTGCCCTCGGACCATCCGTACATCGGCGAACACCGCGCGGACTACGAGACCGCAATTCGAGCCTCCGCCGTGCGGGGGAATTTCTATTCGGGCATCTCATGGCCTCTGCTGACCGAGTTGAGCCCGAAGATCTTCAGCGGCAACCGGGCCGAGAACACCATGGGGCTGTTTACACGCCTGGTTCTGCAGAACCCGTTGCGCTACGGGCAGGCTCTTGCCCGCAGCACCCTGTTCTTCGCCGGCGTGCCGGGCATCGAGAGCGACAACCGGGCGTTTCGCGAAGAAGTGCTGTCTCTGACCGCCCATGGCGCCAAGATCAGCGACGGGCCACAACCGCTGCAGCGTCGAATTCGCGAGCAGTTCAGTCAAACCACTTCCCCATCGGTCCTGATGAGGGGGCTGCGCGTGCTCGGGCCTGTCTACGACGCACTTCTCCTGCCGGCGACCTCGCTTACCCTGGGGGCACTCGTGATCGCGCTCATCCGGCGCCGCAGAGATGCGGCCCTCCTCTACGCGACGCCGCTGCTCTACCTGGCCAGCTACGCGGTGTTTCTATCGACCATTGATCGCTTCATGACGCCCGTCTACCCATTCTTCTTAGCGGTCCTGGCGCTGGCGTGTCACACGGCGGCATCGGCCTTTTCGCAACGTTTTCGGCAGGCCCGACCCGGGCCCTCTTACGGCGCGAAATAGCCGAACAGGTCCAGGACGATGTGCGTGAGAGAAGGCGAGAACGCCTGAATCGCGCCAGTGGAGTATCCGCTTGACTCAGGCAACCCCAACAGATTGTGGTTTGACCCTCGCCGAGGTTGGGTGGACGATCCGGTCATAGGGGACCGGGGCGACGGCCATAGCTTGCTGGGCAAGCCGGAAGAAGAGTTTGCCTCGGCTTTTTGAGCGCCGCCGGTTGAAGCGAAAAGTGAACTCGTCCAAGTAGTAGTCCAGATGCTTCAGGCTGACGGCGCCTTGGTGCGTGCCCAAGAGCCATCGCTTCAGCAGCGAGATCACACGGTGGACCCGCGGCAGCAATTCCGACGGTGTCTTCTTCTTTCCCTTCAGAAATGTGACCTCATGCGGGTAGCCGTTGCGGTCCAAAGGCGCATAGCCCAGCCAGAGTTCTGACGGTGCGTTCTGACGGCGCGAGCGGACGGTTCGTCTGCTCACGGCGCGTAGTTACCGGAGATGTCGATCACCAGGTGCGTGTCGTGCGTTGCGTACACCGAAATCTCCCCGTCCTCGCCGCCGGAGAGGACGGCCGCGTTCGCCGTCGGCGCGCCTGTGGGCGCGTTCAGAACCGCCGTCGTGGGGCGCGGCGCGCCCTTTGGTCACGCCGTCAGCCAGCCCAGCGGCCCGAGCGGGGCCGCCGCGAAGTTCAACGCGAAGACGCGTGCGCCCGCCGCCACACCGCACAGCCCCGCCACCCGGAACGACCGCGTCTCACCCGCCCTGATCGGCGCCCCTGCGCGCGTGTGCGCCGCCCGGCACGGCGCGACCGGGCAGTACGACAGCGCCGAGGCCTGCGCGGCCCAAGCCTGGCAGAGCAGCGCCGGGACGGAGCGCAGCATGAGCGTTTCCTCCGTCCCACCGTGTCGACCGGAAGGGGGCGTTTGCGAGTGGCGCCGCGTCAATCGGCCGGGGGTGGGAAATACGCGAATTCGCGCGGCAGGTTGGGGTTGTAGTAGGGGTCAGCGTCGAAGTACCGGCCCCAGCGCCCGCGCAGGAGATCGCCGGCGCGCTCGGCGCTGTCTTCGGCGCCCTCGGGCCGGCGCACCTCGGCGTACGGCGTGTAGACGCATCGGAAGCCGAGGTCCCGCAGCCGGAGGCAATAATCCACGGCGGCCGCTTGGGCGGGCAGGGCGGGATCGAATCCTCCGGCGGCGGAAAAGGCGCGCGCAGGCGTCATCAGGCAGGCGCCGGAAACCGCCAGGTAGTTGCGGGTCACCTGGGCGGAGAGGAAGTGTCCGGGATGATCGCGCGGCAGTCCGCGCCAGGCGTGCACGAGCCGCCCGCCCGCGAAGAGCATGCCGGCGCTCGAGACGCGGCCCCGGGCGTCGAGCAGTCGCGGGCCGACGGCGCCGACGCTCGGCAATTGGCAATACTCGAGGAGGCGCTCGATCCAGTCGGGCGCGAGCGGCAGGGCTCCGGGTTCGACGATCGCGAGGTACCCATCCCCGCCCCACCCCGCCGGCAGACCTTCCACAGCCTCCACGGAGAGGTTTCGCCGTGCGGTCCGCCCGGCGAGCGCCGCGGCGCAGCGCCGGGCCGCGTCCAGGCCGCCCGGACCGGCCGGAACGACCACCCGCACCGCGGGCTCGCCCTCCACCGCGAAGCGGACGCGGTAGGCGCCGTAGCTGACGCCCTGCGAAACTTCGCCACGCCGCCCGGAAAGCGCGAGGTAGTGCCGCAGCGCCGACTCGGCCGCAGCGTAGGCGTAGTCCTTGGCGCCGATGCCGGAAGCCATGGACCCTTCGAGCGTTCTCCAGTGGTAGAGCGTCTCCGGAACGTGGTGGACACGGGCGGCGCGGGTGGAGGCGCGCAGGGCGAGGTCGTAGTCTTGGGCACCGTCGGCTTCGGAGCGGAAGCCGCCGAGGCCGCGCAGGAAGTCCGTGCGGTAGACTGCAAGGTGCCCGACGTACATGATGCCGAGCAGGTACTCGGGCGACCAGCCGGGCTTGTGGAAGGGATCGAAACGGAAGCCGGAGGCGTCGATCTTGTCCTCGTCGCTGTAGACGAGGTCGGCGTCCGGGTGGGCGTCAAGGGCGCGGGCGACGGAGGTGAGGGCCTGGGGGGCGAGCTCGTCGTCGTGGTCGAGGAGGGCGGCGTATTCGCCGCGGGCCATTTCGAGGCAGGTGTTGGAGGCGGCCGAGATGCCGCCGTTGACGGGTCGGCGCGTCACGCGCACGCGCGGGTCGCGCGCCTGGTATTCGGCGAGCACGGCGGCGACGGCGGGATTGGCCGAGGCGTCGTCAGCGATGCACAGCTCCCAGCCGCCCCAGTTCTGCCGCAGGACGGAGTCGAGGGCGGCGCGCAGCCAGCGCTCGGGCGTGTCGTAGACGGGCATGAGGACGGAAAAGCGGGGGGCTGCGCCGCCCTCGACTCCGTCCTGCGGCAGAAC
>CAZLDN010000125.1:0-14911 GCA_964558355.1 uncultured Candidatus Solibacter sp. | reverse complement strand
ACTGCGGAGTTGAGGTGCGCCGCTCAAGGAGCCCGTAGTACTTAACGTAGTAATAATAGTCGCCGGCTCGGATCTCCACGGAGGACGCAATCGTCGCAGTCTTGATGCCCGGCACCGGTTCGTTGGAAAGCGTCGCCGGGCCGGACCCATCGGAGCTGCTCACCAGCACCGGGCCGTTCACGCCGGTTTTCAGGGACACCGTCACGATATTTCCGTTCGCCGTGCAATCAACATCGGGGTTGAACGGGCCGATCGCCGCAACCAGACGTGTGGCGATGTCAGCCGAGTCCGCAGCTGTGCTTTCGAGAACGCCGTATCCAATGTCATTCACCCAAAGGTAATGCCAGCGAGTCGGATCACCCGACCACCAGAACGCCTGCTCGCAGGATGTCTGGACAGGAGTCCCAACGTTGCTGAGTAGTCTGGTTTCGAGATTGCAGAAGGCGATCGCCTCGGCGGAAATGCACGACCAACGAGTGCCCATGAAGTAGACATACGCCTTGTCGGTAAGTGCCGGAGTTACATTGCCGACCAGGAGCGCGTCCAGAGTCGCAACATCGCGATCATGAAGCGCGAAGCCGAAGGTCCCCGGGGTGTAGTCCCCAGAGATGGTCTGCGCGTGGTTCATCAGCGGGACTTCATAGACGTTCCCATTGGCGGTTGTGATCGTCAGTTTGTCCCATCCCACCGAGGCGAAGCGCACGCCGTCCGGCCGGACGTTGCCTTCCTCGCCGTTCACCGGGATCACCTGCTGATCGAACTGCAGCGTGACTCCGGAGAGGTCCGTCACCGGCAGCGGCTTCAGCCGAAGGTGGTTGAAGTAATCGTAGGCGCTGAAGAGTTGGACGTTGGCGAAGTCCTCCGCCGCCTGAAAGATGCCGGAGATCTGAAACCCGGTCTCCGTCGCATCATGGATCGTAGTGGTCGCGGCCTTCCCGCTGAACCCCTGCAGTTGGACGGTCCTGCGGGGGTCGAACATGTGGATTGGCTCGGGCATCTACGTTTGAACCACCACGGTGAGGTCGGACCCCGGATTCGGGGACGCGACACCCTTGATGTCGAACGAAAGATCGTATCCCTCCCGAAGAACTGGCGTCGGCCAGACTGCGGGACGCAGCTTCGTTCCTGCCGGGTGGTTCTTTGTCACTACCGCCGTGAACGTCTGATTCACTGGATCGAGGCTCTGGATGTAGGCGTATTCCTCGTCGAGCCCGCCGAAATCGAAGAAGACGAAGTCATACGCGACAAGCCCGGTGGTCGTCCCGTCGTGAGATGCTATGTACACCACCTGCGGAGACGGGCCCCCTGTGATCAGTTGTGTGGTGACCAGCCCGTAGTCGCGGTATGGAAGACGGCGAGACTCCGGAGGCCCAAATCCTTCGGCGAGGAGATGATCGTAGGTCGTCTTGAAGGGCACTCCCACGTTCTGGGCGATGCCCATCTTCTCCAGGACTTCCCATGTGTCACCTCCGTCCCGCGAATACTTGACGGTCAGCCCGCACGAACCATCGCTTGTGCCGCTCTGGACATACGCGAAGATGCAGCGGATGGAAGCCGGATCGTGCACGCGCATCGGCATTGCCGCACTATCCTGGACGGCCAGAGCGCCCGGCACCTGGAACGTGTAGGCGCCGCCCGTGCAGGTCCGCTCGCCGGGCATCAACGGCTCGTTGTGACGCGAGAGGGCGAACGTGCTGTACGGTCCGTAGCCGAAGTGATTGGCGACGCTGACAATCGCAGCCACAATGCACGCCGACGGCAGCTTCGCCTCGACGCGCGCCGGCAGCCCAGGCGTCCGGAAGAATCCCTTCTTTACGCTGTATGTGAAGGTCTTCGAGTCGAGCTTGTAGAACTTCACTCCCGCCTGGTGGGCGCAACGGAAAGTGCCAAAGGTGGCCTGGCCGGCAGGGACTCCGGGATACGCCCGCTGGAATTGGACCTGGCCGGTCGGGACCACATCTCCGACATTGCCGGGCCCGACGATCTGCGCGCACTCATAAGAGCGGCGCCCGATGTGGCCGGCGTCGGCTGCCTCGTCATTGATGACGACGAAGTCGCCGACTCGAAACGTTCGAGTGGTCCAGGGGCTGACGGTGCAATTGGTGGGAAGTGGATCGGTCGCCGCGTCTACATCCCCGTCAAACATGGCCCAGAGGTCGGCGGCCAACTCGTCCACATAGTAGAGCGAGAGGGCGACCTCCGATGCGCTGACGACGTTGGTATTCCCTGCGGCGTCCGGTGTGACGACCATATTGTCGAGCGCGAATGTGCCGTAGTCCGTGAGCATGGGAGTTGCGGTCACAGCACCGGGCACGCCGGTATCGAGGAGGACCTCTTGCGGCACTGGGGACGCCACGACATCGGCAGGCTTCGGGCCGGCGACCAGATCGTACATGGAGTCGGTCGTAGTCCGGCCCTGGATGTCGATCGAGTAGTCCTTGTTGAGCCGCCACGATGTGACGCGGAACTCGCCCAAGCCGCCCGGCATGTCCGCATGCGTCATCGAGCAGACCATCCCCGGCTCGGTGTTGAGCGCCAGGACCGTGGTCCGGAACGACAACTGGCGCGCCGCCTTCCACTCCGCGATGCTGGTGCCGCCCAACTCCTCGCGTAGCCGGATGCTCACAATGCGCGCCGCCTGCGACTTAGTGCAGGTGCCGGCCAGGTTCACATTCGACTTCAGAAAGAGCGGACCCGCCGCGCCGCCCAGAAGCGTGGCGCGATCGATGTCGTAGACGCTGACCGAGTTGTTGACGAACTTGTAGTCCTGATCCGCGAAGTTGGCGGTGAGATGGTTGAATGAGGGCTTCAGCGGGGCCAACTGGAGCGAATTGAAAACGATGTTCCCAATGGTGAATGCCTCGACCGTCGAGGAGTTCACGCGCACGCCAACCTTGAGCTTGCCGAACGAGAACGTGTAGTACCCCAGGCAATTCATGAGCACTTCCTGGAGCCAGTCGCGCAGCGGCTTCTCCTCCTGCAGCACGCCCCGGAATTTGAATTGCGTCTCGCTGCCGGCGCCGACGAGCGCGGTCACCTGCTGGTCGCAGACTGCGGCCGCATCGAGTGCGGCTTGCACGTCGAACAAGGTCTCCGCGAAGTCCAGTTGCTGCGTGGGCGCGCCGGAGCCAAGGCGCAGGCCGCGCGCCCGGAACAGCATGTTGATGGCGATCCAAACAGGATTCACGAGGGCCGGGCCGAAGACTCGCACGCCGGGCGAGGTCCACACCCAACCGCGCATGCCCATCTGGACGTATGCCACCATCGCGTGATCGCCAGGCTTGGTGAGTTGCAGGCCCTTGGCGTCGCTGCGCCGGATGACGATGAACGCGGTTCCGGCCGCGAAGTTGTCCTTGTAAGTGGAGGCGCCGGAGTAAACCTTGCGCCAGTCGCCGCCCGTGGTGTTGCCGGATTGGTCGAGTGAGAAGAAGTCCGTCGCTCCCGCTGGATCGGCGCCGAGGCACTGGCGCAGGCCATAGTCGCTATTGGGGTAGCCGTGGTGCGCTTGGCCATCGAGCGTGCTGCCGACAAACGTCTCGGCTAAGCCATCCTGGTCGAGGTCCACGTAGTGCGCCGGCGTGTAGGAGATGAGCGGTCCTTCGCCCACGATCCCCACTGCCTCGTAAAAGTCGCTCTCATCGCGGCCCGCCGCCACCTTGCAGTTCACCGGCATTTCGCTGTCGGTGTAAATTTCCGGAATGACCTGATCGTAAATGGAATCCGAGACCAGCGACACGCTGGTGAGCGGCGACCGCCCGAAACCGAAGGCACCGGTGGAGTTGTCCTTAATGCCCACGCCCTGCGGTTCCGCGAGGATCGCGCCGTAGTACCGCTTCATGCCGTGCGCGAGGCACCCGTTCGCCGTGTCGTATCCCTTATCGCACTTGGCCGGATCCGCAGTGGGAAAGTGGACCAGATCGAGCGCGCCAGCAGTCGAGAATGGGCACGCGCCGACGTTGAATGCCTTCCAGCAGGAGCGCGAGACCTTCCGGGTCGGGTAGGGCAGGTTCAGTTCGTAGAGGCCATCGGCCGCGGTGACATTGAACTCCGCGCCGGAGTCGAACCGCCAGTTGATGATGTCGCCCTTCCACAGGTCGAGCTTGATCTGCTGACCAACGTGGTAGAGCGAGAACTCGATGGTCGCGCGGAACAGGTCCACGTCGTTCGCCAAGTCGCGCATAACGCGATCGGCGTTGCCGAAGGTGAACGTGGCGTCGTCGGCCTCGTTGCCCATGCCCTGCGAGATGCCATCGAAGTAGACAAGTCGCGCCTGATACAACTGCGCACCGACGGTGCAGCGCCGGTCGGAGAGATAGATAGCGGGATAGCCGATCTGCAGTGGCTGGATCTTGAGGAGCGGGATGACCTGCTGAACCTGGGAGAGTAGTGCGGTCTTGAGCGCGGTCGGCGGAAACCTGGTCACCGTCGAGGAGAGCGTGTAGGCGGGGTTCGAAGCCGGGATCTCGATCAGCGTCACGCCGAGCGTGCAGGCGTGGTCCGCGAGCATCTCCCAGGACAGAGGTTCGTTGGCGAACCGGCAGGTGTAGGCGGTGGTGCCGTTGCCGTCGTCGTTGGGTGCGTTGTAAGTGAACGCGCCGTAGGCGCCGTACTTCGACTCCCAGAAGTCGCGGAGCACGCGCCGGTCAGCGTCACGCAGAAACGCGCGTCGCACGGTGAAGCGTTTCGCGCCCGCCCCCAGCAGGAAGCGCTGCTCCACTTTACAGTTGCCACTTTCGGACTGGTGGATCGCCACGTCCGGATGGTTCGACCGCCCAAACGGGTAGTCCGGGACGATGGGGAACGTGCCGGAGACGGCGATGTCCGGAACCGTGATGTTTCCGATTTGATCGGGCATGGGTTTTAGAAACGTGAGTGGGGCGTCGGGTGCTCAATCCTCGAGGATCAAGTACTCGATGTTCCCCGGCGCGACGTTGGCCAGCGCGGCCGGAGCAGCCACGGCGAATCGACCGATAGCGGATTCGCCTGGTTTCAGTTTGAGAAATGCCGCGCCAGCAAGTGCCGTAAGGATCTGAACGAAGTTGGTCGGGTCGAGGTTCTTGATGAAGAACCAACCGGGAGTGGCCACATCCCCCAGGAGGATAGCCTCGGCGGCAATGCCGATATTCTGGACACCGCGGACGTACTTGGCGCCGGCAACGTCGAAGGTCTTGCCAGGCTCGCTCATCGAGATCAGCGAGACCGGAAGCTTGGTGAACGAGATCGATCCAGTGACCGTGAGTTCATTCGCCACGACGGTTCCCCCTCTCTAAGTAGCGCTTGATCATTTGTTATAACCTCCCATCGCCTTGTAATCGATGTATGCCAACTGAACGGCTGCGCGGGCGATGCTGGTGGACAGCCCCGGGTATGCCCGCTGCATCATGTGAGTGGCGGCGCCGAGGGCGGCCAGTTTCAGCTCGTCCGGCGTGTGCTGCTCCCCATTGAACAGCGCCGGGAAGGAAGCCTTGAGCGAGGCCCACGCCGCGTCATCCACCTTCGTCGGGGTGATGCCGACTGCGATATCCGCGGCGACCACCACGAACGGGAGGGCTTTCCCCACGTACTCAAGTGCCTTGTGTGCATCGTGGGCGGCATTGCCACTGCGAAAGTAGGCGCCGATCGCGCCCACGAGTCTCTTGAGCCAGTTCACTTTATTGATCCTTTTGTCGCGAGATTTCCAATGACAATCGGCATCGCGAGCTGAGACGCGGGACCCGCGATCTGCAGCCCCATCCCCAAATAGCGAAGCCACGGTGGCCCCGGCTTCGTGAGCCGGGCGAGGTTGTCGGAGGTCTGCGCAGCGCTGAGCGCAGCCTGCTGGGAGGCCGTCGCCGACGCCTGGATGCTCGAGGCGATCTCCGGCGCGGCGTCGCGGACCGTGCGCATGGTTTGAGCTGCCTCGCCCGCAGTGACCTTGGAAGCGGCGATCAACCCCAGGGTGTTCCGCATAACGGACGGGCTCAGATCATTGACGGCATCCACTGTGGGTTGGACGGACTCCAGAAGGCCAGTAGCGGCGCGCGCGGTACCGGCGGCATCCCGGCCGACGGCGGCGACCTCCTGCTGAATCTCGCGAGAGCGGGAGTCCATGATTGCGACAGCTTCCCCAAGGCGCGTATCGGCGCGCCAAGTCAAGGTATCCACGCGGGCGAGGACTTCGGACCGCGTAGCGGCCAACTGTGCGCTCGCGCTGGCTTCCACCGACGCCAGGCGGCTATCCGCGACCCCTTCCATGGTCGTGAGGTGATCGTTCGTGAGCATTAGCACGCGGTCCGGAATGCCTCGCCAGGCGCGGACAGCGAGGGCCGCCTCAACTACGCACCAGGAAAGGGCGATCAACGCGACTGATGCGGTGAGCAGGAGAAATCTATGCATCCGAGCCTCCTTCGAACATTGCCCGCTCGGCCGCGCGTCTCGCCACCAGTCCGGTAAGCACCTGCTGGCCGCGGTGGACCCATCGCGCGAACTCCTGAGCGGCGCCGGCGGTGTCTCCTGCGTTGAGTCGCTGGAGAAGGGTGCTCTTCGCCAGTGCCGCGGCGCCGAGGTTGTAGGCGAACGAAACCAGTGCGTCGAACTGGCTCTGGGTTACAGGCACATGGACGAGCCCCTCCACCAGATGGGCGAAGGATCCCAAGTCACGGACCAGCATCCCGGACGCCTGCTCCTCCCGGATGGGCGGAGAACTGAGCGTCACGCCCTGCGTGTGGCCGTAGCCGATAGTCGGCACACCCGCCGGACAGAGATACGGACCCGGCCGGAATCCCTCAAATCGCTTCACGAGGGCAATGCACGCGGGAGAGGGCTGCACCTCAGCTCCCCTTCTTCTCGACGAGAACAGCCACACCGGCTGCGGCCGCACGAAGGAGCTTGTCTTGGTCCTGCGTGAGAGAGCCAGTGCCGGGAGCGAGCTGATCCTGCGTCTTGTCCGTTCGGACGACCGCGACGCCGAACAACTCGACGTCGATGCGCTCATTGGCCAGCAGCTTGCGGGTCGGCATGAGCGCTTCCGGCCGGACATCCCGCTCGCCCGTGTCCTGCATGTAGGAAATCCAGATGGGGCTCCCGCTCGAGGTGTCCCACTTGCCGGGCGCACCGACGCCATTGGCCGTCTGGTACATCAGGAGTTGTGGGGCGCTGCGCAGTTCGCCGTGCCACACGATGCTCCACTGCCGGCGCTGCTCGCCCAGCCAGTCAATTCGGAGCGGCCCGCCGAAATCGGCGGACTCCTGGATGCTATCCGCCTGCAGCTCATCGCAGAGGCGCTGCGCCTCCTCGCGCGTGCAGAGGTAATTCGCATTGAGCGGATACACGCCGTTCGGGTCCACCAGCACTACCGGCGTCGGGGCGACGACGCGCTTCGGGTAGACATGGGCCCCGGGCAGATTGATGCTGGCCGCATCTGCAACAGTCAATGCAATCCGGCGCCACTTCTTCTGCACTGGGTCGTAACCCTCGTAGGTCACAACATCGTTCTGCGGGTCCTCGCTGCCTTCCAAGGCGCTGGTGTCAAACCAACGCTTGATGGGCTTCGCGCGGTCCCAGGGCGGCGACTGTTGGCCGAACGCCTTCTGAAAGGTGTCCCGATTGTGGCGCTGAAGCAGGTTCAACTTGTCGATCGGATAGCGCGCATCGTTGGGCTGCGCAGGGGTAGTGGGCTTGCTTTCTAGCATCGTGTCTCCTCTTCGGTGTGGCTGTTACGCCAAGTCGATCAGTTCGATCTGGCAGTCGGACCGGCTAGGTCCGGACGACTGCTGCCAGTCGCCGTTGAACCGGACGGTGTACCGGCCAACGGTTGCGACGCCCGTTGGATCGTATGAAAACGTCGGGCTCGTGTCGTACGGGTCGTAGAAGTAGAACGGTTCGGTGGACCCGTTCCGCGCGTCGAAGAAGTTCCGAAGCCCCACCAACGCGGCGGGCGTAAGGCGCTTCGCCAGCCGCCAGCGCCTGCGGCTGTTGATCGCCTGCACCGACCTCTGCGACTCCCCATTCCTGTACTCGTTCTCGATGAGCGGATACGTCCGCTCATGGACGAACGCGCGGCACAAGGACTGCGGGAGTACCGTCGCTGGCACCGCGTTCTGGACGTTTCCGGGCATCGCTTCAACCTTGACTTGTCTTTACCAAGTATTTACCATGTAAATCATGGAGTTCGATTGGGACGACGACAACGTACAGCACATCGCAAGACATGGCATCAATCCCAAAGAAGCCGAGGAGGCAGTCCTGATCGAACCGTTGGAAGCCGATGTTCAACCGCACGAAAGCGAAGAGCGGGTGCTCTGTTTTGGGCGCACCAAATCAGGGCGACTGCTTACGATTCTATATACCGAACGGCGCGGCAAGGTCCGAGTCGTCACGGCCTACGAGATGACCAAGCCACAGCAACAGATGTACTTCGAGGGGAAATGAGCATGCCCAAAAAGCAAAACACAATTCCAAAGTTCCGCACCGAAGCTGAAGAGGCCGAGTGGTGGGACAGCCATCCGGAAGCGGCTACGGAGATCATGAAACTCGCGCTGAAGTCCGGCCAGGCGAGGCGTGCTGTTCCCTTGAAGACCGTTACAATGCGGCTCCCGGTGCCCGACATCAAGACTGCCCAGGATCTCGCGCACGAGAAGGGGCTTCCGTATCAGACCTACATAAAGATGCTCCTGCACGAGGCCCTCAAGAAAGAGCGTTCCGCATAATCAACTCGTCAGCGTTCCGGGGCTCAACTGAAGACTGGTGAGCTCGCGCCGGTTCGCGTTCGATTTCGTCGCGGCCATCGACGCACTCTGCACCAGGCGCGGGTTGTTTGTGATGGCCTGCACTGCCTGGCCCTGGAGCAGTGCGGTCGTGGCTGGCCCGTCCAGTTGAATCACCAGACCGCCACCGGACGGAGTGCCGGAGCCGATCTTGTCGAGTCCAGGGAGTCCACCCAAACCCGGCAGCGGAGTCCCGTTACTGTACGACGGCGCCTGGAAAAGCGACCCGCCCGTCTCTACCAGTGAGAGGGGCGTCATTGTACCTGGCATGCCGGTCGGTTTCTGCCCCGTGGTCATGGCATACAACTGGATCAAGTCACGGATCCGCGGCGAGCGGATCGCCATGTCGATGTTGCCGCCGAAGCCGGATTTGGTCATGTCCACGATCTGCTTCAACACGCCCTTGTCGGAAATATCAACGCCGTAGAGCGCCTTGATCTTGTCCCTCGCCTTCTCTGTCGCGCCCTTGATGAACATGCGGATGATCCCGGCCGCGGCACCAATCGCCGCGCCGATGGCGGCGCCAATTGGACCGCCGAACTTCGCGCCAATCAGCGCGCCGCCCGTGGTGGTCTCGCCCAAGCCCAGCCAGCCACCGCGCCGCAGACCGTCCATCGCGAGCATCGCGCCGCCCGCCAGCATCGCGCCGCCCTTCATTCCGCCGACGCCCCGGTAGGATCCTGCAACCTCGCCACCGAAGTCGCCGCCCTTGGGACCGTAGCCGATGTTGCCAAGGCTGCTCAGCACGCTCTTCCAACCGCCAAGCATGCCGCCGCCGCTGCCACCGGTACCGGCTCCACTACCGCCGCCGAGCCCGAGCATGCCAAGCAGCCCACCGCCGCCTCCGCCACCTTGCGCAACGAATGGAGGAGTGGGGCCTGGCATCCCGCCCGGCATCATGACCGCACCCAGGGAGCCGATGGAGCCCAGTGAGCCGAGCAGCCCGCCGCCGCCGCCGCTGCTGAACACTGGCGACGAACCGCCACCCATGCCGCCCAGGATGCCGCCACCCTGACCGAACGATACGCGCGTCCCGGTGAACAACTGCATCAGCATCGCGGCCACGCGCGACGTGACAACTTCCTTGATGGCCGTGAGCATCGCTGTCTTCAGCGAATTCCCGATGGCCGACCACACGGACTGCGACCTGGTGAGCAGCGCATCGAAGACGCCTTCGGCTTGGCGCTTGAAGGAGTCGAAGATGCGCTGGTTCTGGTCGCGGATCAATTGCGTCTGCCGGATCGCGGCTGTCTCACGCGCGCCCTGAACCGCAGTGTCCGTAGCCTCCTGTTGGAACCGCCGGATCTCATCCCGTTGCGCGGTGAGCTCGGCGATGCGCGCCCGGATCTCCTCGACCCGGTAGCCGAGCCGATTCAAGTTCGCCTCTTCCTCCATCACCACGCGCGAGGTTTCAAGATCGAACAACCGCGTCCTGATCTCGTGGACGCGCGTGATGTGCTCAATCTCGATTGCGGCCTTGCGTTGCTCGACGGCCACCTTCTGCTCGAGGGTCTGGGCGTTTGCGGCCTCCAGCCCTCGCAACTGCGCGTCGCGCGACAGCCCGGCGCGCTGCTCCTCGATGCCGAGCATCTGCTCGAGGTGATCGAGGTTCCGCCTGGCGATTTCGCCGTTGTGGGCAAGCCGCTGTGCGTACACCCGTGATTCCAGTTCCAGCCGCTTCCGGGCCGCCTCCTCTTCGGCGGCCAGATACTCGGCAAGCTGCTTCCGGGTTGTATCCTGCACCTCCTGCTGCCAGGCTTTCAGCCGCTCACGGAGTTGGGCGATGACGTTCTCCCACGCCTGGCTGGTGAGGGCGATCTTCTGTTCATTACCCTTGTCATCGACGACCGTGGTCCAGCGGCGCACCTGCTCCTGGACCTCCGCCATGTCCCGCGCAAAACCTGCCAGGCCGCGCCGGCGCGCCTCCGCCAGCGCATGCACGCTCTCCCGCTCAACATCCAACTGGCGCTTGCGGATCTCGGCGGCGCGCTTGAGCGATTCGATGTCCGGTTCGTCGCCGGTCTTGATGGCGAGTCTCCGACTACGAAGATCGACGGGCAGATCGCCAGGCAGCCCAGGCAGCACCGGCTGGCCGAGGAACATCCCCCGGATCTGGTCGTCAGTCATGCCCTGCTTTCGCAGCGCATCCGCAGAGGTCCTTCCTTCGAACAAGTCACTGCGCAGTGCGTCACGCTTCTGTCGATCGACTTGCCGCTCTACGCGATCCATGCTCTCTCTCCACGTGGTGTGAATGGCAAACCCGGCGGCGCCGATACCCATCGCTGCGAGAGCAATCGGATTGGCTGCCAGCACGGCTCCCATGCTTGCAATCGCGGATCCAAGGCTCCCGATGCTGACGGTGATCGCGACAATCTTGCTGACCAGCGCCGCGGTCGCCAGCGAGCTGGCCAGCACCAGCGCAGCCTGACCGAATTTGCCGAGCAAGTCGGCGTTCTCGCGCAGCCAGCCAACCATATCCCGTAGCGCGCCAACGATGCTGCGGAGCTCATCCTGAAACTTCGCGCCGATCTCCTCGCGCACGTTGTTCACCTCGCTCGACAGTGCTTTTATCTGCTCCTTGGCCTCACCCGATGCCGCCGCGTGCGCGCCCTGGATCTTGGCGCCTTCGCGCATGACGGCGTTGTAACGGAGCTCCTTCTCTTCCACCTCGGTCAGCGCCCGGCCCAGCTTCAACGCCTCGATCTGCGCCTCGCGCTGGAAGTCGACAAACAGCCCGAGCGACCTCAGCCCGCGGGAAGCCCCCGATTCGAGGGATTGCACGATGGACGCCAGCGCCTCGCCCGGCGCGACGTTCTGGACGGCCGCGGCGTCCTTGGCGAGCTTGGCCAGACCCGGAGCCTTGCTCAGATCCATGTCTGCGATGATCAGACGCTGAACAGCGTGCGCTGCCTCGGTGAACTCGAAACCGATCTCCTCGATCACAGCCACCTGCTTCGCCGCCGCCGCCGCACCGGCGCCGTGAGCGTTGGCGAGGGCATTGAGCGACGCCGCGGCATGGGCGTTTTCAGCGGCCATCATCACCGAGCCGATGATCCACTCCTTCGCCACCGACAACGCCTTCTTGATCGAGTCCGCGAGGAGATTGCCAGCTGTCGCGCCCTTCACCATGCTGGCTGTCATGCCGTCGAGACCCGTAGATGCACCGCGCGCGGCTTTCCCCGCCGCCTGCTCCATGCTGGACAGACCGGTGTTGACGCTCTTGATCGAGGCGTTCGCCTTGTTGACGTCCACCTCGACGACGAGTTCGAGCTTATTGTCGGCCATGGTGTCCTGGCAGCTTCTCTCGTTCCAGCATGTCCCGCTCCTCCGCGATGATCAGCATTGCGCAAAACTCGTCCGCGCGAATCTCGTCGAGTCCGATTTGAACGGCCAGTTTCAGCGCGCTCATCAGGTCGAGAGCGCGCCGGATGAGCAGTCCCTTCTCCGCGCATTGGGCGGCGTCCAGCCGGTCCAGTGGGCAATGCTCGCAGCGCTGGCCATCGTCGTCCGGCGCATCGGGGCACAGGCCGGGATCGCACAGTTCCTCGCGGCGCAGCGCCCAGTGCACCAGGAACCGGAACGACGGATCATCCGGCCACTCCCCGGCTAAAAACTTGCGTCGCGGTCCTCCGCGAAAGCGGTGTCCATCGCGTCGATGGCAGCCTTCACCGCGACCGCCTGGTGGATGATGGGCACGTCGCCCACGTAGCCCTCGGTGGCGGTGACGAGCTTCTTGTAGAGCGCCGCAGCGGACCCGATATTGATGGTCACCTCCTGCCGGCCAAACGGCATATCGAGCAACCGCGCGAAGCCGCGCCGGTACTCGAACACGTCCTTGGCCGAGGGCATCCTCAGCAGGTGTACCGTGGTCGCGCCCAGGACGCGAAGAGTGACCTTGAACAAGTCGCCATCCGGAAGCACGTCGTCCACTTCCGCCAGGCTCAACTGTTCGACGAGCTTCATGGCCTCGAAGGGATCAATCTCCGGTGCGTCGCCGTCACGGGGCTTCTCTTGGATGAGTGCCACCAGCGCGGCGTCCACATCCTCGCCGTTGGCGACGGTGGTCTCGGAGATGCCGCGCCCCAACTGCTTCACCAGCACCTTGCGGCGTCGCTGGCGTGCGATCCATTCGTCGTCAGACGGAAAACGGACGCGGACGGTTTTGACACCGCCCGGAGTCCGGAGATTGATTGCGATCGGTCTCGTTGCGTCAAATACTGGGGTTTCCATAGTTGTTCCTTAGGCGCCGATGGCGTCCACGTTGCACTTCGCGACCGCCGTGATGATTCCGTTGGTCGCGTCGTAGATCGGAGTGCATTCCACCGCGACCGTAACGATCTGGTCCGTCTCGCCCACTTCCGCCGTAGCGAACGCAACTTTCTGCCACGTGATCGACAGCGAGTTGTTCGCATCGAACTGGAGCGTCATTACCGCCGTGCCGGTGGTCTGCGCCTTGAGCTTCGTCAACTCCGTCGAGCCGTTCTCAAAGCGGGCGACGAACTTGAGCGCACCCGCCCGGTTACCGAATTCCAGCCGGCCGCGAATCGCGCCGGTCGTGGCGTCGCCTGATGTCTGGAAGTTGGAGCCCGGGTAGAAGCCCGCATCCATGCGGAGGTTGTTCTTCCACGACGTTTCGAGCGAGACGATGTTCTTGTTCGTCACGTAGTCGACGCCGTTGATGGTGAGCGTCAGAGACGCGGACGGCAGGAGCTTCTCGAGCGTCGCGGCCGGCATGGCGATCGCGGAAGGCTCCGTGACCTTTCCGCTGCCGGCGAACTCGACGGTGATCTTGCTGTTGGCGCGGCCCGGACCGGAACCAATCGAGATCGTCCATCCCTCGACCGCGCAACCGACCTCCATGCGGTCGAGCACCACCCCCGCACCAGGGCGGATCTGCTCGACGAACGAGAAATACGGCAGTTCTGCCGCGTCGCCGTTCGACGGGATCAGCGGAGTGCAGGTATAGATCCAGTTCGGCGTCGTGCCCGACTTCACCACCTTGCCCAAGCCAAACGCCATCGCCCAGGCCGCCATCTCCGCACTCAGGTACTTCTCAAGTGTGCCACCCGTGTCCCACGACGTCTTGAACGTCTGGGTGGCGAACTCATGGCCCTTGCCGTACTCCTCGGCGTCGTTCTCGGTGTTGAGTTTTGGAGTCGCGAGTTGGGCGTTGAGTTTCTTTAGACGCCACATCGCGGCGACCAAATTGGCGGTCGCGATATTTGTCTGCTTGCCGAAGCCGAAACAGATTTGTACTTCTTGCAGTCTAGTCGTCGACATGTGTCGTCACCTCCTGGGTGTTGGCCGGCGGCTCGCACTGGCTATAGCCAGAGACCATCAGCGGCGTGAGAACGTCGGGCGTTGCTTCAACCTCCATGGGTTCGCCCACGCCGTGTGGAGGGCGTAACCAGACCTTTTCCATTGGATCTCTCCTGTTTCTGAAGTCAATGATCTTGCTGTGCTTCCACCGGTTGCAGGGGAAACAAAGCGGCTGGATATTATCGATCGTGTTTGTGCCCCCACGTGAGAGCGGAATGATGTGGTCAGGGCTCAATTGTGGTGCCCACAAGGACCCTTCGAATGCTCCGCAGCGAAGACACCGATATCGATACCGTCGCTTCAACTCAGCCCACTCGTCGGCCACAAACTCGCCTTCAGAGCTAACGAGCCGGGCCCGATGGCGACCTGCATATTCGTACACCTTATTGGGATGCTTCTGCCGCCATTCGGCAGTTTTCGCAAGCACTTTGGCCTTGTGTCGTTCATAGTGTTTGCGATGCTCCGCGCTGTGACACTCCCGGCACTGCGTGGCAAGTCCGTCCCGCTGGCGGCGATGTCGGTTGAATTCTTCGCCCGGCTTGAGCTGTTTGCAGGAACCGCAGAACTTCAACGCCGGAATGGGAACATCCGAATAGTCCCGAGCCGCAATCACTCTCGTAAGACACTCCTTGCAAATTGTCTTTCGGCCGAGGCGATTGAGACGACTTACATGGTAGTCCTCAAGCGGCTTCTCTTCTCTGCATTCTCTGCATCGCTTCGTTGGCACCGCCGCCGATATCATCACTGGTCCCCAATCTCCGTGAATGAGAGGGGTATCTCGAAATAGTCCAACCCACTGCTGTCCGGCTATAAGTCGAACAGGCTCAGTTGGTTAGAAAATACGTCGA
>CAZLDN010000124.1:0-14980 GCA_964558355.1 uncultured Candidatus Solibacter sp. | reverse complement strand
GGCGACGAAGAGCTACTCCAAGAGGAGATCTGAAGCGTCTGGCGTCAATGTAACGCAGCCTCGGGCGGCGGTTTGAGTTTTCGGACACTACGGGATCCAGCGCTCATATTTGTGCCTCTTCTTACCGAGCTTCGCCTTGCTGGCCGGACTGCGCTTCCCTTTGCGGCGCGCTGTCGATCAACTGCGCCCGAGATCCTCCGGTGCAGCCGGAGCCAACAAGAACCTGCAGCACTAATTCCAGTAGTTTCGGTCCAAACCTCGGCATTGGACCGCCTCGGCGACGTGCTTCGACTGGATCTGCTCCTGGCCCGAGATATCGGCGATGGTCCGAGCGACCTTGAGGATCCGGTCGTGTGCGCGGGCGGACAGGCCGAGCCGTCTGACCGCTGTTTCGAGCGTCCGTCTGCCGGCTTCGTCCAAGGGACAAAACGCCCGCAGCCGTGATGCCGGGATCAGAGCATTGATGAACCCGCGCTGCTGCTGGATCCGTCTCGCCGCGAGCACCCGCGCCCGCATTTCCGCCGAACTGGCCCCGGCTCGTTGCCCGCGCAGTTCCTGAAACGGGACCGCCGGGACTTCGATGTGGAGGTCAATCCGATCGAGTAGCGGCACGCTGATCCTGCCCAGTTAACGCTGGATCAGCGCGCCCGTGCAGCGGCATTCCCGCGACGGATCGCCCAGGTATCCGCACGGACATCCGTGCAGGTTTCAACTGCTACATGAACGTGAAGCGCGAGTGCCGGCCCTTTGGTATCAGATCCCTGCCGGCGACCGAGTCGAATCGACGCCGGTTCCCGGCGGGCTGCATCACGAATATCGGCTTGAGAAGGAGGGCGCGTCGCGTATGACGCAATATTTGCGGAGGACAGCGATGGGTGGGTGGCCGTGTGGCGACTTGGAACAACGTTGAGGCGCACCGCATCTGGGATGTCCCGCAAGGGGAAAGTGGGGTCCGGCCATCCACCACTCAGAGCAACACGTTGGTTCGCTCCTGGGAGAAACAGCGCGCCGCAATGGACACGATGACGCGCGACCGAAACCTCGCGCACGCAACCCTGTTGTTTCGCGAAGCTCTCGCCATTAACCCCGGCCACGAAGACTCCCACTACTATCCCGCCAACTGCCTCGCCGCCTCGGGCGACGTTCCCGGGCCCACGCCGAACTCGATGCGCTGATCCGAGTCAACTCGCAGAGCCACCGCGCGCTGCAGCGCAAGGGAGAACTGCTGGCCTCCTCCGCATCCTCCAAGGCGCAGCTCGAACGTGCCCGGCAGGTTCCGGATGACGCGTTGCGGCTCAACCCGGAAAAGACGGGTACGCTGGTGTTGTTGGGACAGGAGATGCTTGCACGGGGTGATGGCGTGGCGGCGGAGAAATTGCTTGCCCATGCCTGCCAGGTTAATCCGCGTGCCGCGAACGCCTTCTATTTCCGGGGCTTCATCGCCTGGAAGAAGAACGATTTGAAGCACGCATCGGCGATGCTCGAAGCCGCGCGTCAGGCACGCGGCGCGATTGGAAACCCGCTGGTTCGGTGCACGAAGGCGATGTGAAGCAGCGCATGTTCAGCCAGTTCGGGTTCCTCGGCGTGTTCGAGCAGCGATGGGACGGCAACGTGAAGCCAGAGAGCGCGTTTCGGGAGACGGATGCCTATCTGGCGACCCTCGCGCGTTAACTCGCCGGGACGCGCCGGGGAGATTCCCCGCCTGTCTGATAGATTTGAAGTTCGCCCCACCCTATGCTTTCGACGACGTCACAATACGCACTGCGCGCACTCCTCGTTCTTGCCGCGGAACCTGCCGAACGCTTGGTGCTCGGCAAAGACATGGCGCGGTTGGCGCAGATCCCGAGCAACTACCTGTCCAAGATCATGATCACGATGGCCGGAGCCGGGCTTGTGGAAGCGACCCGTGGGAGCAACGGGGGTTACCGGTTACGGCGACCGGCGGATCAGATCCACCTGATAGAAGTTGTTGGGCTATTCGATCGGCAGGTCGCCCCAAAGTCCTGCTTCCTTGGCGTACGGGCGGAGTGCTCAGACTGCGACCCGTGTACGGCCCACATGGCATGGAAGATCGTCAAGGCTGAGCTGATTCAGTTTCTGGAAGGCACCACGCTGGACAAGATCTCGGGGGTTCCCTTCGAGAAGGCGCGGGCCGCGAAGCGCAAGTCCGACTAGAAACGGGGCTCTACTCAACTTTGTGACTTTTTCGCTTGCAATCCGCCGGAGTGATTGTATAGTTGTGCATGAAGAAGTAAACAATGCTCTCGACCACCGCAGAACACGCTGTTCGGGCACTCATCCAATTGGCGGTGCTTGGCCGCAGCGGAAGCGTCACCGGCAAACGGCTCTCCTGCAGTGCGGGCATCCCTCCTAACTATCTTTCGAAGATTCTCTGTCTACTCGGTCACGCCGGCATGATCCACGCCACACGCGGCAGCCACGGTGGCTACCAGCTTGTGTGGGACGCAGCGCACATCCGGTTAACAGACGTGGTGAGTCTCTTCGACCACCCGCGCTGGAGGAAAGGTTGCTTCCTGGATTGCGGCCGGGACTGCAAGGAGGCGGACCAGTGCGCGGCGCACGCGGGATGGCAGGAGTGCCGTGACGTTTTTGAACGTTTCCTGGACAGGACGACCATTGCCGCACTGGCCGTTCCTGGTCCGGTCCCGCCACTGGTGACGCCGGAGTGGGAGGGGAGGCGGGCGTCGTGACGCGGGCGGACTTGCTGCAAATCGAAGTGCCGGGCGACGGCTATCACAAGGGACTGATCTCCTGCCAGATGGCGTGCCCTGTGCACACCGATGCACGCGGCTACGTGCGCGCCATCGCAGACGGACGATTCGACGAAGCCTACCTGATCGCGCGCGGGCCGAATCCGTTCGCCTCCATCTGCGGGCGGGTCTGCGGCGCGCCGTGCGAGGCTGCCTGCCGGCGGGGCAAGGTTCCGCGAGTGGATGACGACGGCCGGTTCGTCGCCACCGACCGTCCCATCGCCATCCGCGCGCTCAAGCGTTTCGCCTGCGAGTCCGCCGGTCCAGAAGCACTGCCGCTCGCGAATGTATTGCGCAACATCGAGAACTTCACACCGCCGGTCGCGGCGGATGTGGACGAAATGGCGGCGTTGCTACGCGCCGCGGTGGAGGGCAGGTTTCAGAAGGCGGACGGTCAGCCAGTGGCCATCATCGGCGCGGGTCCGGCGGGCCTGTCGGCTGCGCACGATCTCGCACTGCTGGGCTTTCGTCCAGTCGTGTTTGAATCCGAGAATGTGCCGGCTGGCATGTTGGCTCTCGGCGTGCCGGCGTACCGCTTGCCACGCGAGGTGATCGAGCGCGAAATCGCTGTCATTCAGGCCCTGGGCGTTGAGATCCGGTGCAACACCGCGGTTGGCAGGGATGTACGGATCGAGGACTTGCGGCGCGACTATGCAGCCATCGTGGTGGCCGTGGGCGCAAAGAGCTCACGAGCGTTGGGATTGCCGGGCGAGCAGGGACCAGGGGTGTTCGGCGGGGTGGACCTGCTGCGGGCGGTGTCGCTGAATGAGCTGCTGGCCATCGGTCATCAAGTAGTGGTGATCGGCGGCGGCAATGTGGCCTACGACGTGGCGCGCACCGTGCTGCGGCAGATCGCCTACGACACAGCGCGCACAGCGGCGCGGTTGCCGGGTGCACCGAAGGTCTGCCTGACTTCACTGGAGAGCCTTGAGGAGATGCCTGCCGATACGCTGGAAATCCTCGAAGGTGACGAAGAAGGGATCGAGCGCCGCAATGGGTGGGGGCCGCTAGCGATTGAACGTGACGATCATGGCGCGGTCACCGGCGTGCGCTTCCGCCGCTGCTTGCGAGTGTACGACGAGAACCGGCGCTTCTCTCCGGTGTACGATGATGCACAGATCGCGGTCGTCCCTTGCGACACGGTGCTGATGGCTGTTGGCCAGGCGCCGAACGTTTCGTTTCTGGAAGGCGCGGGCGTTGAATATGCTCGCCCCGGATGGCCGAAGATTGAACCGGCGACCCTGTCGACCACGGTTCCCGGCATCTTCGTCGCCGGCGACCTCGCCCATGGCACACGGCTGATCATCGACGCCGTGGCGTCTGGCAAGGCGGTGGCGCGGTCGATTTATCAATACCTCACAGGGCGCCGGTTGCAGGCCGACGTTTTCACGTCGTTTCAGGTGCTGGAGCGGTACCGGCGCGAACGCGGGTATGAGTCGATTCGCCGCCAAGCCATCCCGGTCACCGAGCCGCACGAAAGATTTGAGCACCCCTCCGTGCAGGTGGAGCAAGGCTACGACGCGGCGACGGCGATGCGCGAGGCGTCGCGTTGCCTCGACTGCGGCGTCACACCGGTGTTCGACGGCAGGCGCTGCGTGTTGTGCGGAGGCTGCGCCGATGTTTGCCCGACTCTGTGTCTGAATCTGGTCTCCTATGACGAAGAGAACTCGGCGATCTTGAAAGACGAAGACCGCTGCATCCGCTGCGCTCTGTGCGCCATTCGCTGCCCGGTGGATGCGATCACGATGGAGCGCGTCACATTCCAAACGACCTGGAGAAGCCTATGAGTACCGCCACTACGCCCCCTCCTTCGAGACTGGATCCGGAGCCGGTTCCACGCCGGGATGTTCTCGGCCTAGCGGCATTGACGAGCGCAGCCGGCGCGTGCCTGTTGGCGCTGGCGGGCATGCTTCGCTTACCGAAGGCTGCTGTCTTGAGTTCGCCTTCGAAGAAATTCAAGGCCGTTCTGCCGGAGAACTTGCCGGCCGGCGAGGCGTTCGTTCCGCCCGGCCGTTCCGTGGCGTTGTTTCGCGATGCCGAAGGAGTTTTTGCCATCTCCACGGTGTGCACGCATCTGGGGTGCATCATCAAGCCGACAGCGGAGGGCTTCGAATGCCCATGCCACGGCTCAAAGTTCATGAGTGACGGATCCGTCCAGCGAGGCCCCGCGCCGCGTGCCCTGCCGTGGCTGAAAGTGAGCCATACAGGCGGCAACTGGATTGTGGACGAGGGCGCCCCGGTCCCACCGGGAACGAAGGTGCAAGCATGACGCCAGCACGGAAACCACCGGACGGACTGCGGGAGTTCGCGGAGAACCTGAAAGCCGCACCGCGCCATATCTACGAAACCGCCTTCCGCGGCGGCACGCCGGCCACCGACCGAACCCGCTCCACGTTCGTCTTCGGCAACGTATTTCTGCACCTGCATTCGGTACGAACACACCGCTGGACCCTCCGCTGGACTACGACGATGGGGCTCGGCATCATGACGACGTCGGCATTCCTGATCACGCTGATCACCGGCGTCATGCTGATGTTCTACTACAAGCCCTTCCCGGAAGCGGCCTACGACTCGATGAAGGATATTCACTTCGTGGTGCCCACCGGGCGATTCATCCGCAATATCCACCGCTGGGCCGCGAACGTGATGGTCGTGGCGGTCATCCTGCACATGACTCGCGCTTTCTACACGGCCTCTTATCGAAAGCCTCGTGAGTACAACTGGCTGATCGGGCTGGGCCTGCTGGTGGTCACGTTGGGGCTGTCGTTCACCGGCTACCTGCTGCCGTGGGATCAACTTGCCTATTGGGCGATCACCATCGGCGCCAACATTGCCCAGTCGCCGCGCGAGGTGACCGATGCCATAGGCATCACGCAGTGGTTCGATCCGGGCGGCATTCAGAAACTGCTCCTGCTGGGTTCCGATGTGGTCGGCCCAGAAGCGTTGATTCGCTTCTACCTGCTGCATGTGGTGCTGCTTCCTCTGGCGCTGGCCGCGCTGATGGGCGTGCACTTCTGGCGCATCCGGAAAGACGGCGGCCTGGCGCGGCCGGTCGACGCCGATGAAAGACTGGGACCGCCGCCGCCGGGCACTTACCCCGTGTTCACGGAGGCCCCGCAGCGGACGTACCAACTGGCGGCCGTAGTGAAGGGCCGCACGCCCGCGGTGACCAACGGCCCGGAGAATACGGTGCCCTCCATGCCGCATCTGTTCTACGGCGAACTCGGCGTGTTCATGTTGACGGTGTTCATCTGCCTCGCGTTGGCGCTGGTCTCGGATGCGCCCTTGAAGGAGCTGGCCAACCCAAGCGTGCCGGAGAACCCGGCGAAAGCTCCGTGGTACTTCCTTGGTTTGCAGGAGTTGGTATCGTTCTCTGCGTTCATGGGAGGCATCGGTGTGCCGGCCATCGTGCTTCTGGGACTGGGCCTGATCCCCTATCTCGACCGCGAGAAGACAGGGACCGGCGAGTGGTTTGGCGGCCCCGGCGGATGGCCGTTGGTGCGCCACTCGATCTTCGTCGGACTCGGCTCGACTCTGCTGCTGGAGACCCTGGTCATTCGCTTCGGCTGGCTGCGCGAGTGGTTCCCCAAGATTCCGCAGTTGATCATCACGGCCGTGAATCCGGCGACGATCCTTACGACAATCTACGCGCTCTACTCGTTGTGGCTGATCCGCCGGTATCACTCGACACGGGCTGGCGCAATGGGGCTATTCACGTGTTTCCTCTGCGGATTCCTGGTGCTGACCATCATCGGAACTTACTTCCGCGGGCCGAACTGGGTGTTCTATTGGTCTCCGGGCGATTGGCCCAAGCACTAACGCCATGTTGAAGAACAAATACCTGCTGCTTGCATCGAGCCTTGGCGCGCTGGCGCTGCTGATGGTCTCGGCTGTGGAGGAGCACTTCCTTAAAGAGTGGCGGCGGATACAAAACGTGGCTGTCTCCGACGAGGGGCCCATCGAGATCCGCCTGCGCCAAGTGATCAACCCGGGACTCAAGGTGACAGACCGATGCACCTCCTGCCACGTGACCATGGGTGCGGGTGAGCAGAGCGTAAGAGGTGCGAAGGTCCTGACATCGCACAAGCCCGTGTTTCATGATCCGGCCGAATATGGATGCACGGTGTGCCACGGTGGACAGGGGTTGGCGACGGAGAAGGCGGAGGCGCACGGCGATGTGCACTTCTGGCCCGAACCCATGCTGCCGTCGCGCTACAGCTATGCAGGTTGTGGCACCTGCCACGCCCCGCTGAACGTGCCGGGCCGGGACCAGTACCAGCGGGCTGTCTCGGCATTCGAGCGGCTCGACTGCTACGCGTGTCACCGCGTGGAGGGCCGGGGCGCCACGATTCGCCCGGACGGCGGCGGCATGGAAGGTCCTGACCTGTCCAAGGCTGGTCTCGCTGGTTATGACCGAGACTGGTACGCGAAGCACCTCCAAAAGATGGACAAACCGCCGCAGAAAGCATGGCAAACAAGCTTCGCGCCAGTGAGTGAAGAGGACCGCCAACTGCTGGAAGTCTTCCTCTCGACGTGCGTGGGCGCTTCGCGCCTGGTCGAAGCAAAGGCGATGTTCCACACCGCCGGCTGCCTCGGTTGCCACAAGGTCAGCGGCGTGGGCGGAGACTCAGGGCTGGACCTGTCGCGTGCTGGCCACAAGGATCCCGGGCTGGCGGACTTCACGCATGTCAGCGGTCCGGCCACGCTGGCCAACTGGCAAGCGGAGCACCTGCGTTCGCCGCTGTCCATCGTTCTGGGCTCGCAGATGCCGTCGCTCGGATTGAGTGATCGAGACATCGAGCAATTGGTACTTTACACTCTCTCGCTGCGGCGCCGGGATCTGCCAGTGAGCTATGTGCCGAAGGATCGCCTGCGTGCCCTGCGCTTCGGCGAGCGGGAGTTCTCGGCCGACGGAGCCACGGTGTACGGCGCGTTCTGCGCGGGTTGTCACGGCGTTGCGGGTAGCGGCGTTCGGAGCCCGGGGCTGGCTTCCTTCCCGTCGATCGCTAACCCCGATCTGTTGGAGCGAGTCTCGGACGAGTTTCTGGCGAACACAATCCGGCATGGACGGCCGGGGCGGCGGATGCCGGCTTGGGGCGATACGGCCGGCGGGTTGCGGCCGGCGGAAATCCTGAGCGTGATCGACTACCTGCGGTCGTTGAGCGGAGTGAAGCAGAAGCCGGAGAGCGCGCCGCCACGCTGGGTGAAGGCTGACGCGGCCAGCGGCAAGACGCTGTTTGCGTCCGCCTGCGCGGGCTGTCACGGGGCGCAAGGTGAAGGCGCCGAGGCCCCGGCGTTGAACAACCAGGTGCTGCTGGCTTCAGCCACGGACACCTATCTGGTGGAGACCATCGGCCGCGGGCGGCGCGGCACCGTCATGCAAGGATTCCTGGATCCATCGCCAGCACGCCGCATGTTGGCCGGTGCTGAGATCGAATCCGTGGTGGCGTTTATTCGCACGTGGGAGAAGAAGCAGCCATGAAGAACGAGAATTCTCGACGCAAGTTTCTGGCGCAACTAACCGCCGCTGGCTTGGGTGGGTTCGCAGCATCCAGCACCAAGGCCTGGGGCCTGGACGCACCGGCGAATCCGTTGGCATCCTACCCTGATCGCGGCTGGGAGAAGACGTATCGCGATCTGTGGCACTACGACTCGAAGTACACCTTCCTGTGCGCGCCCAACGATACGCATAATTGTCTGCTGAACGCCTACGTGCGCCAGGGCGTCATCACGCGTATCGGGCCGACGATGCGTTACGGCGAGGCGTCCGACCAGAGCGGTAACCGCGCCAGCCATCGCTGGGACCCGCGCATCTGCCAGAAGGGACTGGCGCTGACGCGCCGGTTCTATGGCGACCGGCGGGTCAATCAGTGCATGGTACGAACGGGCTTCAAGAAGTGGGTGGACGAGGGCTTCCCGCGGGGCAGCGACGGCAAGCCGCCCGCCAAGTACTTCGAGCGCGGGAGGGACACCTGGGTGCGCATGCCGCACGACCAGGCGGCGATGATCGTTGCGTCCGCGCTGAAGAACATCACCGAGACCTACACCGGCGAAGAGGGCAAGCGCCGGCTCACCGAGCAGCACTACGATCCGGCCGTGGTGGAGGCCACGCAGGGCGTCGGCACACAGGTGACGAAGTTCCGCGGCGGCATGCCGCTGCTGGGTATGACTCGCATTTTCGGCATGTACCGCATGGCCAATTCGATGGCGCTGCTCGACGCGCACATCCGCAAAGTGGGGCCCGACAAGGCCATGGGAGCGCGTGGGTTCGACAACTACTCGTGGCATACGGACCTGCCGCCCGGCCATCCAATGGTGACGGGCCAGCAGACAGTGGAGTTCGATTTGAATGCCGTCGAGCACTGTAAGACGCTCGTCGTGTGGGGCATGAATTGGATCACCACCAAGATGCCGGATGCGCACTGGCTCACCGAAGCGCGCCTGAAAGGTACGCGCGTCGTAGTGATCGCCTGCGAATACTCGGCCACGGCGACAAAGGCCGACGACGTGATCGTGGTGCGTCCCGGCACGACGCCCGCCCTCGCGCTGGGCCTGGCCAACGTGGTGTTGCGCGAAAAGCTCTACGACGCCGACTACATCAAACGCTTCACGGATATGCCGCTGTTGGTGCGCATGGACACGTTGAAGCACCTGCGGGCCACCGAGGTGTTCGGCGGCGCCGCTGCCGAATTGAAAAGCACCCAGCTATTAAGAAAGGGCGAGAAAGAGCCAGCGCCGCACACGCACGACCGCATGATCGTCTCGGAAGAGATGCGCCTGGAATGGGGCGACAACGTGTGGTGGGACCGCACATCACACTCGCCCAAAGCCATCACGCGCGACAACGTTGGCAAGAACTCCACCATCGGCGATCCGCTCCTGGAAGGCTCGGTGGAGGTCACACTCAAGAACGGCAGGAAGGTACGCTGCCGGCCCGTTTTCGACCTTGTCTCCGAGTACGCCGCGCACTTCGACCCCAAGACCACCGAGGAGCTGACATGGGCGCCCGCCGCCGCGGTGGAGATGCTCGGCCGTCTCGTCGCCAAAGACCCGGGCACCACGTTGTTTGCGATCGGCATGGGGCCGAACCAGTTCTTCAACAACGACAACAAGGATCGTGACACGTTACTGCTAGCGGCGTTGACCGGCAACATCGGCCGCGTTGCCGGCAACGTCGGATCCTACGCGGGCAACTACCGCACTGCGCTATTCAACGGCGCGCCCCAATACATCAACGAGAACCCGTTCGACATCGAGCTCGATCCGTCGAAGCCGGCCCGGCCGAAGCAATACTGGCGCGCGGAATCGGCACACTACTACAACCACGAGGATCATCCGTTGCGCGTTGGCAAGAAGCTGCTGACGGGCAAGACGCACATGCCTTGCCCGACCAAGTCGTTGTGGTTCTCCAACGCCAATTCGATTCTCGGCAACGTGAAGTGGCACTTCAACACGGTGGTCAACGTACTGCCGAAGATCGAGATGATCGCTGTGAATGAGTGGTGGTGGTCGTCCAGTTGCGAATGGGCCGACGTGGTGTTCGGCGTCGATAGCTGGTGCGAACTGAAGCACCCGGACATGACGGCATCGGTCACCAATCAATTCCTATCCGTGTTCCCGCGTACGCCCATCAAGCGGATCTTCCAGACGATTGGTGACATCGAGGTCATGGCGCTTGTTTCGTCGAAACTGGCTGAACTTACCAAGGACAACCGCTTCAACGATTTGTGGAAGTTCGTGCGCGAAGGTCGCACCGGCGTCTACCTGCAACGCATCCTGGACCACTCCAGTAACGCCAAAGGATTCAACTTCGAGGAGATCGAGGGGCGCGCCGCCCAGGGTATACCGACGATCCTCCAGACTCGCACGTCGCCCAAGGTGGTCGGCTACGAGCAGGTCTACGATTCGAGACCGTGGTACACGAAGACGGGTCGGCTCGAGTTTTACCGCGAAGAGGATGAGTTCATTGCGGCCGGTGAGAATCTGCCGGTGCACCGCGAGCCGGTCGACTCCACGTTTTACGAGCCCAATGTGATTGTGGCTCCGAAACACGAGGCGCTGCGTCCGGATGGTCCGGAGAAGTATGGCGTGAAGCGTGACGACCTGAGCTGTGAGACGCGCTGCGGACGCAACGTGGTGCTCACCTGGGCCGAGACGAAAAAGACCGCGCACCCTCTCATGAAGGATGGCTACAAGTTCGTATTCCACACGCCCAAGTACCGCCACGGCGCCCACACCATGCCGATCGATACCGACATGATCGCCGTGCTCTTCGGACCCTTCGGCGATCTCTACCGGCACGACAAACGCAGCCCCTTTGTCGCGGAGGGCTATGTGGACATCAACCCCAGCGACGCTCGCGCGCTGGGCGTGCAGGACGGCGACTACGTTTGGATCGACGCCGATCCCGAAGACCGCCCGTTCCGAGGCTGGCGGAAGGACAAGAAAAACATGGAGTTCTCGCGCCTGCTTTGCCGTGCGCGCTACTACCCGGGCACCCCACGCGGCATCACTCGCATGTGGTTCAACATGTACACTGCGACGCCGGGCTCAATGGAGGGCATCAAGTCGAGGAAGGACGGGCTGGCGAAGAACCCGCGAACGAACTATCAGGCGATGTTCCGATCCGGCTCGCATCAATCGTGCACGCGGGGCTGGTTGAAGCCGACCTTGATGACGGACTCGCTGGTCCGCAAGAACATGTTCGGGCAGAGTATCGGCAAAGGATTCATGCCGGACGTGCATTGCCCCACCGGCGCACCGCGCGAGTCGTTCGTCAAGATCACGCGGGCCGAGCCCGGCGGCATCGACCAAAAGGGCCTGTGGCGGCCGGCCGCCAACGGCATTCGGCCAGGTTACGAATCCGAAGCGATGAAACGGTATCTGGCCGGTGGATTCTTCGGCGGCAAAAAGGAGAAGCAATAATGGCGCGAGTCTTCAATTGGCAGATCGGCCGCGAGATGTCCTATTGGTATCCGGAGAGCCGGCCGCAGAAGCAGTTTGCCGCCGTTTTCGATACGAACAAGTGCATTGCCTGCCAGACTTGCACGCTGGCGTGCAAGACGACATGGACTTCAGGCAAGGGCCAGGAGTACATGCTGTGGAACAACGTCGAATCGAAGCCCTATGGCAGCTACCCGCAAGCCTGGGATTTGAAGCTGCTGGACATGCTCGAAGCCGGCAAGTGGAACGGCAACGTGTATGAGGGCAAGACGATCTTTGAGTCCGCGCCTGCCGGTGAACGCGTAATGGGATGGCGTCCGGACGATCAGGACTACTCCTACCCGAACGTGGGCGAAGACGATTGCGCTGGTCAGGTCGATCACGGTGCGTTGATGTCTCTGCCACACATGCAGTGGTTCTTCTATCTGGCGCGCATCTGCAACCACTGCTCGAACCCCGCCTGCCTGGCCTCGTGCCCGCGGGGATCCATCTACAAGCGGCAGGAGGACGGCATCGTACTCGTCGACCAGAGTCGCTGCCGCGGCTACCAGGAGTGCGTGCGCGGATGCCCGTACAAGAAGGTGTTTTTCAATCCGATGACCGGCACGTCTGAGAAATGCATCGCCTGCTATCCAAAAGTGGAGCAGGGCTTGCAGCCGCAGTGCTTCGTCAACTGCATCGGCAAGATCCGCATGGCGGGCTTCATCAACAGGCCGGAGAAGGCGCGCGGGGATAACCCAATCGACTATCTGGTGCACATCAAAAAGATCGCGTTGCCGCTGTTCCCGCAGTACGGCCTGGAGCCGAACGTTTACTACATCCCGCCGGTGAACGTCCCGTCGTCGTTCCGCCAACAACTGTTCGGCCCCGGCGCCGACGCTGCCGTGGCGGCTTACCGCAACGCTCCGAAGGACCCGGATCTTGCCGCGCTGCTCTGCCTGTTCGGCTGTACGGAATCCATGATGACGCACTGGAATCGCCAGGGCGACTGGGTTTCCGCGAGCGACGATCGGGGCAAGCAGCTCGTGAAAGTGCCCATCAAGGAACCGGTCGTGATCCGTCCTGCCTTCGACCCGAAGCAACAACTCGTGCGAATCAACTGCCCGTAGAGGATAGCCGCCATGCGACGCCGTCAAATTGTCTTTCCGATTCTGCTTCTCAGCGCCGCGTGCAGCCGAACGCCGCGTGTTGCCAACGATGTTGAGGTGGTTCCGGCCGCGAAGCTCACGTTGGATCCGAACGACGCAGTATGGCGCGACGCGCCTGAACACGTCGCGAAACTCCTACTTCAGGATCTCGTGGAACCGCGCCTCATGAAGCCATCCACGGCCGAGGTGCGCGTGCAGGCCGTCAGCAGCGGGAACGAAGTCGTGTTCCGCCTGCATTGGATTGACGCCACTAAGGACGACCAATCCGGCCCTGGGCGCATGGTGGATTCGTGCGCCGTCCAGCTGCCGCAGAAGACCGAGAAGGACGCCCCGGCGCCGCAGATGGGCGAGGCGGGGCGCGGCGTCGAGATTACCATGTGGCGTGCCGACTGGCAGGCCTATGTCAATGGTCGCGGCGATACGATTCGTGACGTGTATCCGAACGCCGCCGTGGATCACTATCCGTTCGAGGCCCATTCGCTGGAGCCAGGCTCTGTTGCACAGGCTGAAATGGCGAAGCGTTACGCGCCGGCGGCTGCGGTCGGCAATCGCCGCGTTGGGCCCAGAAAGTCGCCCGTAGAGGACCTGCTGGCCAACGGCCCCGGCTCCCTCACTCCAAACCCCACCGGTACATCAACTGGCCGCGGCGAGCGGACGAAGGATGGATGGGCCGTGGTGATCCAGAGGCGCCTGCCCGAGGGGTTGTCGGCCAAGGTGCGGTCGCAGGCCGCCTTCGCGATATGGGAAGGTTCACAGCAGGAGACCGGCGCGCGCAAAATGCGCACAGGCTGGATCCCACTGTCGCTGAAGGAGCCGTCCAAGTGACCGCCGTGGAACCCGCTGTTCTCGACCTCGCCCGCCAGGCCGCCGAGTGGCGATTGATCGGGCTTCTCTTCGAACAACCATCAGCCGCGTGGCGCGAACAGGTGGCGTCACTCGGCGCGGAGGTTGCTGACGAAAAACTCAAGCGTGCCGCGGAGGTCGCTCTTGAAGAGGCGAGCGAGGAACTCTACCATTCCATATTCGGCCCAGGCGGCCCAGCCAGCCCGCGGGAGGCAAGCTACTTCGACAACATCCAACTGGGCTACCTCATCGCCGAACTGTGTGCGCACTACGAGGCCTTCGCCTACAAGCCATCCCTCGGCGAGGCTCCTGACCACGTCGCCGTGGAGGCGGGATTCATTGCCTTTCTCAGACTGAAGGAGGCCTACGCCCTGGCCGAGGATGACAGCGAACATGCGGGGCTAACCCGCGAAGCGGCGCAACATTTCCTGAGCGAACACCTGGCGCGAATGGCGCCCACCTTGGCGGAGAAGTTCGTTCCTTCGGATGTCGAGTATTTGACGCTGGCCTCGGCGTCACTGGCTGAGCGCAGCGGCTCGATGCAGAAATTGCCAATCGCCTTGCCCATCCTGCAGGACCTGAGCGAAGCGCAATTCGAGTGCGGCTGCGAGACCACGGATCCGTAGGTGCCAAGCCTGTCTGTAGCCGGAACCCCGTGACGCTGTGAAATCAGCAGCTTGCGCTCAGGATGAGCCGGTGTCCCAGCGCCCGGTTACGGCATGTTACAAGGGTGGGTTCGTGTTCCAATTCGCCCTCTCAATCCTGGCCGCCGTCCGGGTCTTCATTTGCAGTCGCTGCGACATCGCCCTCGAAATCCTCGCCCTTCGGCAGCAGCTTGCCGTGGTCAAACGCAAACGACCGCGGCCAACATTGAACTCCGTGGACCGACTCTTCTGGACGACCCTGCGCCGCTATTGGTCCCGCTCGACCGACGCCCTTGTCCTCCTGAAACCAGAGACTGTCGTCGGATGACAGCAATCTCGTCCACCGCGCGGCTGGGTGCCGATAGTCCATGCCCCTCCAATGTGAGCATTTGAGGTGAGGTTTTTAATATTACTACGTTAAGTGCTGGCACTACAAGAACATGCTGATATGTTTGGGTATGACCAATGCCCAAGCAGAGCGTTGTCGCGAGCGGCTCGAGCGATTCCTCGTCGATGTCTTGGAACCTGTAGGCCGCAGTGAGCGTCGTCATTGGGGCGGCGTATATGCAGCCTCTTGCTGAACGGTGAGCGCAAGTCAATCGAGCCCTTGGCCAGCCGGTTGCCCGAGGGC
>CAZLDN010000123.1:0-15009 GCA_964558355.1 uncultured Candidatus Solibacter sp. | reverse complement strand
ATGAAGCGCAAGCTCCATGTTCTCATTCAGTTCGAGGTTTGCGACAGGCACAGTTTCTTCGTCATCGAGCATGGTCGCCGCAAGATCCTGCACTTCAACGTGACCCGTTACCCGACCGCGGAGTGGGTCGTCCAGCAGTTGCGCGAAGCCTTTCCGGAGGCCGGTCCATATCGATATGCCATCTTCGACCACGATTCAAAATTCGATGCCGATCTCATCGCCTTCCTAAAGGCGACGGGGCTACAGCCCAAACGAACGAGCGTGCAGGCGCCGTGGCAAAACGGCTTGGCGGAACGTTGGGTGGGCAGTTGCCGTCGCGAGATCCTGGACCATATCATCCCGCTGAACGAACAACATCTCCGTCGGTTGATCTGCGATTACGTGAGCTACTACCACCAGGACCGCATTCACGACTCTCTGGAAAAGGATGCGCCGAACCGGCGACCGGTCGAAAACAAGCCGTCACCGAACTCGGCTCTGACATCAAGCGCGCGCTTGGGCGGCCTCCACCATCGATACTCCTGGCGCGAAGCAGCGTAGTTGGCGTGGGCCGTTTGGGCTTGGACCATCGGCGACCGGTGAATGGAGCCCAGCATCCGTCGCGCAGAGTGAACGGCTGACCATATCGCCCAGAAGGTTGCCTCGAAGAGCATGTGGCAGGCAGTTCCTCTGTCGCGTTTCCAGAAACTTTCCAGCGAAACGGCCTGGCCAAACCTGCGGAGTGCCGGGATCCGGCAGTAGTTCAACGTTACGTATCGCTGCGCTTCGCGACGGATCCGGTTCTGACTACCCACAGGCCTCCACCATCGATACTCCTGTCGCGAAGCGGCGTAGTTGGCGCTTGACGTTTCGGTTCGCACCATCGGCGACTGGTGAATGGAGTCCAGCATCCATCGCACGGAGCGAACGGCTGTCTACATCGCCCAGAAGGTCGCCTCGAAGGGCATGTGGCGAACGACTCCTCTGTCGCGTTTCCAGAAACTCACAGACGGTACGGGCCAGCCAAACCCGAGGAGTGCCGGGATCCGGCAGCAGTTCACCGTTGCGAACCGCTGCGCATCGCGCCGGATCCTGTTCTGACCACCCACAGGTGTCAAGCGCGTTTCGATCCGCGTTTTGATCCGCCTGGGCGGGCACGCCCCGCCGTCCCCTCGAAGCGCTCATATCAACCGCGATTTGCTGCCGCCTGCTTGCCGGACTTTTACTACGCCTCCGCCACCAACCTTCACCTGCGCTACGGCCGTTCGTCCAGATCTCTTATCCAGAGGTCTTTGAAGCGGATCCGTGACGGCTTCCCCGGATGGATTTGCAGCGCAACGATGCCATCCGTGTTTCGCGGGTCGGGGAACATGAAGTCGATCATCTGAACCCCGTTCAGATGGGTTTGGATCCGGTGCCCCTCCACCTTGACCAGCATTTCGTTCCAGTCGAATGGCCTCAGCACGGTTTCCAGTTCCGGCGCCGGCCAGACGATCCAACTGCGGCCTCCTGTCTCCGGGGTATGATCACCATGCAGCCCCCCGGTATGGCCCCCGATCGAACTATCGATCTCCACCTGGATATAGCGAATCTTGCTGATGTCCTCTTCGATATCGGAATGGAAGAAGAACCCGCTGTTGTTCGGGGTCTCGCATTTGAAGCGCAGAAACGCGTGAAAGTTCTTGTACTTCTTCAGCGTTTTCAGGAATCCGTCCTTGCCGTGAATACCCTCGCCGAGGATCGTCCCGTCGTCCACGCTCCAGCGTTCCGGACCAACGACCTTCCAGCCAGTCAGGTCCTTGCCATTGAACAGCGAAACCCACCGGGCGACAAAGCCAGCCGCCGGCAACTGCTTCTGCTGAGCACCCATAGGCATGCACCCTAGCGCCAGAAGACCGCTCCAGATCACGGTTCTCAACATAGTCGCGCCTCCGTTCCACTCTCCGGCATACCACACGGCTACACCTCGACGCCAAGTTCCTGCCACGTGACGCTACGCCGTTTGTAAATCGCCTCGCGGCCCATGATCGCGGTCAGCGCCGCGATCGCCCCTGCGCGGACGTCTGCAAAAGGCTGCCGCTTCGCGCGTATGTCGGAGAAGAATTGCGTAACCGCATCTTCATGTTCCCCCTTGGCGGCTGCAGGCAGCATGTCGCGGGCCTCGGTCTCCCCGTACACGTCGTAGAAATGCGCCTCGCTGTGGGTCATGTACACGCTCCCTTTTTCTCCGAAAACCGTGTACCACATGCCGCTCGGCAGCACCTGGAGGTGCCGGGGATGGAAGCTCATCTGGCTGTAGTCGCAGTGCATGTCGTTTTCGTAGATGTACTCCACGCTGAAGCCGTCCATCATCACCGTTCCAGCCGGGATGGGCTGCGGAAAGTACCTCTTGCCGTGGCCATACGCACTCACTGGCTTGCTGTTCGCGATCCAATTGCAGGCATCGATGTTATGGACGGCGTTCTCGACAATGAGGTCCCCGGAATGCTTCACGTCGGCATACCAGGCAGCGCGCGTTTTCGCCTGCAGGCTCAACTCGGGCCTGCCAGCCGCCGGCCTTGCTCCTCCATAGTGCCGGTGCGCTTTGATAATGTACGTCTTGCCGAGCAGTCCCTCGTGGATCTGGCGGATGGATTCTCGTAACGAAGGGAAGTATCGCAACTGCTGACCGATCTGAAGGAAGGTCTTCGCCCGCCGGGAAGCACGCAGGACTTTGTCGACCTGCTCAGGAGTGATACCCAGCGGCTTCTCGCAGTAGACGTACTTGCCGGCCTCCAGACATGCGGCGGCCATTTCGGCATGGAGGTCGCACGGAGTAGCCACGAAGACGGCATCCACGTCTTTGAGATCGAGCACCGCCTGCCAACTGGACACGGACTTTGGAGCGTGGCGGGAGGCCGTGCTCATCGCTTGGTCGCGCGTGGTCGGATCGATGTCACAGATCGCAGCCACTCTGGTGTTTTGCTCCGCCAGCGTCAGTTTCAACAACCCGCCGCCGCGCGATCCCACGCCGATATGTGCCGTGCGGATCTCCTGTCCCTGTGCCGGCGCAAGTTCAGCGGACGCAGTTGCAGCCGCCATGCCCAAAACAAAGCTTCTTCTGTTTTTCGGACTGCTCATCGTTTTACTCCTGAGACATATCGGATTGGGTTCTGGCTACAAACAAGGAAAAACCGTCCCACCCGCACGAAGGCGGGTGGGACGGAATGAGAGAGAGGGCAACAGTTACCAGATATACTTCAGACCGAGCTGGCTGGCGCGCCCGGGGCCGGCCCCCAGGATGCGGCCGAAATCTTCCCCGTCGGTCATATAATTGTTTGGCGCACTGAAATTCGCCTGATTGAACGCGTTGGAGAACTCGGCACGGAACTGCAGCTTGCCGTGTTCAGCGATCGCAAAGTCTTTCAGGATTGCGAAATTGCTGCTGCTGAAAGCAGGCCCAGAGATGATATTTCGCCCGCCGGTTCCGTACGTTCCCTCTTTCGGAGACCTGAATACATCCGTATTCACGAATTTTTCGATCATGGCCTGCCGCGACTTGTGGTCGAGCGACGGATTCGACAGGATGTCGGGATGCTGCTGACCGCCGCCGCAAATGTCTCCGCCAAGTGCTACGTCATCGCCGATATAGAACGTGACCGGGTAGCCGCTCCGGATTTGATGAATTCCGGAGAGATTCCAGCCACCCGCAACCCTTCTGAGCACGCTCTTTCCCGAACGGATCGGCGTCCATAGCCACGAAATCGCCGTGGTGTGGCGGGCGTCGAAATCGGATCGCCCGCGCTCGGAATTCAGGTCATACGGGTTCGCCACGCAGCCACCGAGAGAGTTTTCGGAGCTCATGTCGATCGATTTGCCGAACGTGTAGACGCCCATGACGCTGAAATCATTTGAGAACCGCTTGTCCACCTTGAACTGCGCGCTTTCGTAGTGCTGGTTGAACGCGCTCGAAAGTACAATGCCCTCCGTCCCGTAAATACCGGGCAGGAAGGGCGCCCTCTCCGAGACGTTGTCCAGCGAGGCGCCCGGTCTCCACTTCGCAACGTTCCAAGGTCGAAAAGCCTGCAATTTCTTGGTGTCCTTTCCCACGTAGGCCGCTTGGACGCCGATGTCTCTACCAAACTGGCGCTCGAGGGTGAAGTTCCACTGCTGCGCGTACGGCGTGCGCATTCCCAGGTCGGTGAAATACAGGTTGATCGGGTAGACCCACTGGAAGTTCTTTGCGTCCGGAATCGGCGGTGGGAAGTTCTTTCCCGCCCCGGGGTTGGCCAGCGAACCGTTAAAAAAGGTCGTGCTCCCCGCGAACGGCGGATTCTCCTGGGCGATCGAGTCGGTGTTTATCGTGTCATAGAAAAGCCCCCACGCGCCGCGCACGGCGGACTTGCCGTCCCCGAACACGTCCCACGCAAAACCGAACCTTGGCGCGAAATTGTTCTTGTCTGTGGGGTACAGGCCCCGCGGCAGGTCGCCCACAAACAGCATGTTCGGTGGCGCGTTCGGCACAACCTTGGAGCGCACGCCCGGAGTGAGGTCCAGCGTGTTGATGCGGTCCTGCTTGTCGACCCACGGTTGCGGCAGTTCATAACGCAGCCCGACGTTGATCGTGAGGCGGCTCGTCACCTTGAAATCGTCCTGTGCGTAGCTCGCCGCGTAGCTGGTCAAGCCGTCGTTCAGGCGCTGTCCGAAGGCGATGCCGAGGTTCCGGTATGCCCCCATCATGAAGTCCGCCATCGCATCGCCGGTACGGGTGCCGTTGAAACTGAAAGACGGCTTGGGATACCACGTCTGGAAGAACCCCAAGTCCAGATACTGGAACCCGAACTTCATTGTGTGCCGGCCCTTGATCCAGGTCAGGCCGTTGTTGATGTCGTAATTATTACTGATGAATTTCTGGGCGGTCGAATGACCCAGGCGCCAGCGCCCGGAAACGCTGAACCCGTTAGCTCCGGTCGGGATGTAATCCGGCATGCCCTTCAACAGCAACGTCGCAGTGTTCAAGGTGTTGGAGACCTCCACCGGATCGAAAGCGCGCGTGTAACCGAGGGTGACCTGATTGAGCAGCGACGGGCTGATGACGTATGTCCAGTTCAGCCCGGCGTTCTGTTGCCGGGTGTTGGCGTTACTGCTGATCCACTTCGGGTAGATGTTCGGGCTCTGGATCGAACTCTGGTTCAGGAAGTAGTGGCCGGACACAGTGTGTTTTGATGAGACAGTCCAGTCGCCCCGGAACATCCCAAGGCTCGCGTTCCGCGGGTTCGGGGTAACACCCCAATAACGTCCGTCAGGCCCAGGAGCCGGAAGGTACTGAAGCAGGTTTTTCGCCGCCGGATCGATCAGGCCGGACGGAATCCTGTTCCCGGCAAGGGGAGTGCCGTCGAAGGGGTTGTTCAACTGCTTGGAAAGCCCGGAGAAATCCCCGGCCATCTCCGCAGCCGTCGGTGGCCGGCTCGAGGACGATGATGCCGCCCGGCGATCTCGAATGCCTTCATACGTTCCGAAAACGAACAGTTTGTTCTTGATGATCGGCCCGCCGGCCGCGAGGCCGAACTGGTTCTGGTGCTGCTTCGGCTTCGCACTCTGGAAAAAGCTGCGGGCGTTCAATGCGCTGCTCCGGTAAAATTCCCAGGCGGTCCCGTGAAATTCGTTCGTCCCGCTTTTTGTCACCACGCTAACCACCGCGCCAGCATTGCGGCCGGATTCGGCCGTGTAGTTGGCCGTCTGCATCCTGAATTCCTGCACCGCATCGGGCGGCGGCGGATTGAGTCCGGTGTTTCGCGACGGACTATTGAAGTACGTGCCGTTCAAAGTCTCGTAGCTCTGGTTGTTCCGTCCGCCATTCACTGAGATCAGGGGACCCCCGCGCGAGTTCTGGGAGTCGCTATTGGAGCCAGCCGACACCGACGTGACGCCAGGAAGAAGCGACGCAAAAGAGATGACGTTGCGATTGAGGAGCGGCAGATCGGTAATCCGGCGGTCATCCACCACACCCGCCAGCGTGGAGGAACGCGTATCGACAACGGCCGCCGTCGCGGTCACCTGAACCTGCTCGGTGACGGCGCCCACTTCCATCCGGATGTCCAAACGGGCATTTTCATCCACCCTCAGCTCGACACCCGCGATCTTATAATGCCGGAAACTGGGGATTTCGGCATCGATGGTGTACTTGCTCGGGGTGAGTGCCAGAAATTGATAAAAACCTTCCTGGTTGGATGCCGCTTCGCGCACGGCACCGGTCTGCTCGTTCGCCAGCCTGACACTCACGTTCGGCATGGCGGCGTCCGTGGTATCTCTTACGTAGCCGCTGATAGTGCCTCTGGCCTGGGAAAAGCCGGGTGTCGCAAGAAAAAACAACGACACCGTTCCGGCTATCAGAGCCGTCACATAAGCTCTCTTCATTTCGTTCGCTCCTTCTGTCCGGCGCCGAAGGTCGCCGAGATGATACTTGTCGACGTAAAGTATCACACGCGGATGCAAGGGTCAACGGTTATTTTTTGCTCGGCCTACTGACGGCCTTGAGCCAGCTTCGCGATGGCCTCGCCGAGCTTCAGCCGCACGCGGTCCCATTCGTCGGGATCATGCTTCCACATGCCCGGCGCACCCATCGATACCTTTCCGTCGATGGAGCCGTGCAGCACCCCGTTCACCGCTTCGTCCACCTTTTGCTTACCGCCGGCCGTTTGCGAGAGAAGCCAGAAGTACTCGTAGTCCTGGCTGCCACGGCGCAGTCCCTTCAGCCGAATGCTCGCGGCGGGTTCGTCCAGCCCCATGGTCTCGCCGCGGTAGACCAGCATTCCGTGTCCGTTGAGGCCGTTGTAAGTGTCGGCGTTCTGCCACGCGCGCAGCGAGTTGAAGTCGAGTTCCCAAAGCGTCCAGGATCCAGCGCGGATCTTCCAGGCGATCCAACTCAAAGCGCGGCAGTTCAGCCCGTCGGCGTCGGTAATCGCGGCTCCCGTGTAATACCACGTGTCCACGCCCTGCTTCTGGATCTCCTCGACGCCAGCCTCATTCCAACTGTCTAAACCGAGGATCGCAATGTTCAGAATTTTCGCCAACTGGAGCATGGTCTCTTTCGGATAACCGCCGTCCACGCGATACTCGAGCCGCGGAGTTCCGGCGTCCTTCAACAACTGGCCATAGTAGAACATACGCTCGCGTGCGACCTCGTCGTAGGCTTCGTCGAGGCTCAGGAAGTACACGATCAACCTGGTCTTGTTCCAGGCCGGATGCTGATCAAAATGCGCCTGGACGGCCCGAAACGTGTTTTTCCAGGTCTGGTTGTACTCAGGCGTCGGGCCCTCCTTCGGGAGCGAAACCGGCCAGGGCGCATAGAACTTAAATTCTTTCCCGCTCTTCTGGATGCCGCGCGCCTGTTTGTACAGATTCATCGGATAGGCGTCGAACGGCAGAACCAAGAACTCGATCGGCACGCCGTAACCGGGGCCGGTATAGCCGTACTTCTCTGTGAAGGCGCTGCCGTCAAGATACTTTGCCAGACGCGCGTCATACTTGCTCCACTCGATCTGCACGTCCGTGCCGGACACCTTCAACGCCGGCGCGTAACCCAGCGGATACATCGCCAGCCGGTGTTTGCGAAGGAGTTGGTAATATTTCAGCTCCATCTCTTCCGCGAACGCGTTGATTTCGGTGTCGGTGTGGATGTTGGGCTTCAAGTGGCTCTCCTCGGGCAGCGCAAAATCCCAGACCCGAAGTTCCACGGTCAATTGCACTTGCCCCTGGTCGCTCGAAATTGTCACGGGTGCGGTGTACTGGCCGGGTGGAGCCACGCCGCGCGAGTTGGGCACGTAAATGTCCACCCACATGGCCTGACTCTTCTGTGATGGGCCAACGTTGTTCAGCGGATCGGGCAGATCGAACGGCATAACGTACGTGTGGGGGTAGAGGTTGCCCGTCCAGCGCAGGCACGGGAGCAAGCCGTCGGGATACCAGCCCGGACCGAGCGTATAGCTCTGTCCCGGCGAAGCTTTGGCGTTTACATACCATTCCCGGAACAGTTCCACGCTGGCCGCCGGGATCTTCGCGCCGTTCGGGCCCGCGAGTTCGCTCAGCGCGACCCGGACATTGGATAGCTTTTCGCCCGTGCGCTCGATGACGATCTGGAACGCCACGGTCTCATTCCGGGCGGCGTGCAACGAAATGCGCCTCGAGGCGCCATCCCAGATCAGGTTTGACTTCTTATAATCACCGCGGACGCCGTCTGGGAAAAGCTTCAGATTCTCTTCGAACGCCTGGTTGCGTACCGGGTCGATGCGCACGGTATCGCCAATGGCCCAGACCTCCATTCCCGCGGCCGCGCCCCAGGCGAGGGAAGTCGCCACCAGCCAAATCCAAACCGCCTTGAGAAGAAAATGGATGTGCATACGCCCTCTTCCTTGGTCAGAATTTCCGTTTTGGTTTCCTGGTCACCAGGATTGTACCGCATCGTCGCCACCGCGAAACGTGTCTCCCAGTTCTGTATCTCCACGCCGATCGATCTCGGCGTGTCGGAGAGCTGCAACCTCGTCGACGGCCGCCCGCCCGTCGAATTCTCCACCCCAACCTCGGACACCAGATCCTGCTCCGACAACCCCGCGATAATGCGCGAAATCGTACCTTCCGACAAGCCGCTCTTACGCGCCAACTCGGCGCGCGACATCGCCTCCCTTCGCCGAAGAAGGCGCAATACGACTGCGCTGTTATGCCCTCGGACCTGCCCGGGACGCAAGGCGCCGTGCCTGTGCAGAGATCTGATCATCACTGCTAAGTTTATGTTACTTGTCGCTCACATGGAAGACATTCCAGCGCTGGACGCCTCTGAACCCGCCTGGCCTCGCCCCTGAGAGCGAACGGCCATTGACTTCTTCCGAACGTTAGATATATCTTGAGATCTACTCGAAACCGGTGCCTTCCCAAACAACACCCATGCCGAGACTTGCTTGCCATCCGCAAAGATCTATGCCCGCTCTGGAGCCGCTCGATTGGTGAGCCCAACCCCAGTGCAGGAACTCAAACGCTGCCTCAGCCGGGCAGACCTCATCATCTATGGCCTCGCCATCCTCACCCCCACTGCCGCCTATCCGGTCTTTGGGGTCATCCAGCAAGCATCCAATGGCCACACAGCCCTCAGCTATCTCGCTGCCATGGGCGCCATGATCTTCACTGCCGTCAGCTACGGCAGAATGGCCACGGCCTTCCCCGTCGCCGGCTCCACTTACGCCTACTCCACCCATGGCCTGCATCCCATCGCCGGCTTCCTCGCCGGCTGGGGCATGCTCCTCGACTACGTTCTGGTCCCGCTCCTCAGCACCATCTTCGTCTCGCTCACCGCCGAACGCCTCCTGCCCCAGGTCCCATACATCGTCTGGGCGCTTCTTTTCTCCCTGTTTGTCACGCTCACCAACGCTCGCGGAATGGAAGCCACGAAGCGATCCAACAGCATCATGCTCGCCGTTATGGTTGCCGCGGCCGCATGGTTTGCGCTTGCGGCCGGACTGCATGTGCTGGGGCTGGAAGGCCCAGCCGGATTGCTCAACTCCCGCGCCATCCTCCGCCCGGAAGATTTCTCCGCCTCTGCCGTCCTGTTCGGCGCGAGCATCGCCACTCTGTCCTACCTCGGTTTCGACGCCGTCTCTACACTGGCTGAAGACGCCCGCAATCCCCGCCGCGACATTGGCTTCGCCACGGTTCTCGTCTGTGTTCTGCAAACCCTCATCTGCGTGGCCATCGCTTATCTTGCCGTTCTCGTTTGGCCGGCATCGAAGCCGTTCCCGAACGTCGAAACAGCAATCCTCGACATCAGCCGCCTGGCTGGCGGAGCCGCACTCTTCGGCTTCACTTCCCTCGTTCTGCTGGTGGCCGGCGTGGCCAGTTCCCTGGCCAGCCAGGCCGGTGCATCGCGCCTGCTCTACGGCATGGGCCGCGACGGCGTGCTCCCCCGCTCGGTCTTCGCACATCTTGATCCGAAGTTCTCCACCCCAGTGCGCAGCATCTGGTTGATGGGCGTCCTCTCCTTTGTGGGCGCGCTCTTCATCAGCTTTCAGCAGATTGTCGAACTGGTGAATTTTGGCGCATTCACCGGCTTTGTGCTGGTCAACCTCAGCGTCATCGGACACTACTATGTGCGCCGGGGGGAACGCTCGGGAGTCAGGGTTCTCACCAACCTGCTCTTTCCTCTCGCTGGCGCCATCGTCTGCGCCATCATCTGGTTCAGCCTGAGCCGCAACGCGAAATTAGCCGGCTTCGCATGGCTTGGTCTTGGGCTCTGCTACCTGGTTTGGCTGACTCGCGGATTCTCCAAGCCAGTTCGGATCGTGGGGTTGTCATGAACGCAGCCGAGGAAAGGGTAATCGCCTCTTTCGCGGACGAGCACCGTGACCGCCTGGTCACGCTCCTGAGAGACCTGGTACGGATCCCGTCAGAGAACCGAGCCCCGGACGGCGCAGAAGAGCGATGCCAGATCTATGTCTCCGGAGTTCTTCGCGACGCGGGATGGGAACCGCTGCTCTACACTCCCGCGGATGTGCCGGCACTGGGGAGTCATCCGTTTTACTGGCCCGGGCGCCACTACTCTCGCCGCCCGAATGTCGCCGCCGTACGCCCTGGCTCGGGTGGCGGCCGGTCGCTCGTGCTCTCTGGCCACATCGACACAGTACCCGCGGGATCCGCTCCCTGGACCCGCGACCCCTTCGGCGGAGAACTGGTTGGCAATCGGCTCTACGGCCGTGGATCCAATGACATGAAGGCCGGCATCGCCGCCAACCTCTTCGTCGCCGAAGCGCTCACCGCCCTCGGGGTTCGACTTGCCGGAGACCTCACCTTCGAATCGGTCGTCGATGAGGAGTTCGGCGGCGTGAACGGCACCCTCGCTGGCCGCCTGATGGGCTTCAACGCCGACGCGGCGGTGATCTCCGAACCCTCCTTCCATCGCATCTCGCCGGCCCAGCGCGGAGGACGCACCCTCGACATCACCTTCACCGCATGTAATGCGGGCATCCTCGGCGCCGGCCCCGCCACGGGCGTCATCGATCAACTGCGGGTATTCCTGCAGGAACTTCCGCGCTTTGCCGAGCTGCGCCTCCGCACTGCACCGAGCCATCCCCTGTACAACCATCTGGAAAATCCCGTGCCGGTCAGCGTTTCCTGCATCCAGACCGCGCCATGGGGCACTTCTGAACCTCCCAACGTGCCTGATACATGCCGCCTGGAGCTTTTCTGGCAGACGATGCCCGGCGAAACGCTCCAGGCGATCGACCAGCAGTTTGCCGAGTGGTTCGAGGCAGTCCTCGGCAACAACCCTGAAGTTTTCAACGAACGCCCGAAGCTCGAATATCCCATCCGCTGGCTCCCAGGATCGGCCATCGATCCCGGCTGCCCTCTCGTCTCCGAGCTTTCGGCTGCCGTAAAGCACACCCTCGGCTTTGAGCCGGCCGTCGCCGGCATCGAGGGGCCCTGCGACATGTACGTCTTTCATGAGTTTGGAATCCCTGCGGTCCTCTGGGGACCAAGGGGCGGGAATACCCATATGCCCGACGAATACGTCGAGATCGATTCACTCGTACAGTCCACGAAGGCCCTCCTGTCCTTCGTGTGTTCCTGGTGCGGAGAGGACTCCTGATGAAACTGCAGATTCTGTTCCTTCTGGGCTGCTCGGCTTTCGCCGCCGACGGATTTGTTTCACTGATGCCGAAGAAGAACCTCACCGAGCATTGGACCGTTGAGGGCGCAACGCCTCCCGAGGCGTGGATGCTGCGCGATGGCTCCATCGCCACCACGGGCCAGCCTAACGGCTTCCTGCGAAGCAAGAAGAAGTACCGCAACTATATTCTGCGCGCCGAGTGGCGCTTCCAGGGCGGCTGGACACCGCCAAAGAAGGGCGACGAATGGCCCAACGCCGGCTTCTTCATCCATGCCGGGCCAATCCAGAACGGCTGGCCGACGTCGCTCGAAGTGCAGGGTTACTACGGCGAAGCCGGAAGCCTTTTCGGCGTCCGCGGCGGCAAAATCACCGGAGCCAAGCGAGGCCCCTTCGTCACCGATCGCGTACCCTTCGGCACATGGGACCGATACGAAATCACCTCGCTCAACGGCAAGGTCACCGTGCGCCTCAATGGAGTGGTGGTGAATGAAGGCACCGACGCCAGTCCGGCTGAGGGCAACATCTGCCTGCAGTCGGAGGGCTGGCCCGTCTACTATCGGAACATCGAAATTAAGGAGCTACCATGATTTCCCGTCGCACCCTGCTGGCGGCTCCATCCCTGGCGTTTGCCCAGTCCGGCGCCGCCCCCACCCGCTTCCAACTGGCGTGCATGACATTGCCCTATTCCCCGTTCCCGCTGGAAAGGGCGCTCAGCGGCATCAAGGCGAGCGGCTTCGACTATGTGGCCTGGGGAACCAGCCATCGCGAATCGGGCGTCGCCAAGCCGGTGATGGCCATCGACGCTCCGCCGGCCGAGGCGGCCAGACTCGCCGCCCGTTGCCGCAACATGGGCCTTGAGCCCGTGATGATGTTCTCCACTGTCAATCTCGAGGCCGCCAACGCCCTCGACGCCCATCTCCGGCGCATCGAGCAGGCTGCGGTTGCAAAACTCCCCTTCCTGCTCACCTTCGGCAAGACCATGCCGGGTGAGTATGAGACCTTCGTGGGCAATCTCAAGAAGATCGCGCCGCGCGCAAAAGAGGCCGGCGTCATGGTAGTGATCAAGCAACATGGTGGCAACACGGCCACCGGCGCCCAATGCGCCCGCATTGTCAACGAAGTCGCTCACGAGGCCGTGAAGATCTGCTACGACGCCGGCAACGTTCTCGACTATGAGAACCACGATCCCATCGCCGACATCCAGACATGCTGGCGCGACATCAGAGCCTTCAACATCAAAGACCACCGAAACACGCCCCAGGACCAGGACTGCGGCCCGGGCTTCGGCGAGATCGACCACTATAAGCTGTTCGCTCCGGTGATGAAAACGGGCCTCACCATCCCTCTGACTTTTGAGAATATCTTCGAGCCGCTGGTCCCGCGCCCAGCCGCTGCCGAAGGCGTCGACGCATTGGCGCGCCGCGCGAAAGACTACATCGAAACCGTATTGCGCGGACTGCAAACAGTAGGAGCATAACCATGAATCGAAGATACTTCGTACTCAGTTCAGCGGCCGCGGCTCAAGCTGCGCTGGCTCAATCGGCCAACGACCAGGTGCCCACGGCAATGATCGGAATCGGCAACCGCGGCAGCTATCTGCTGAAGGCTGTCATGTCCCAGCCCGACGCCCGCGTCGTGGCGCTCTGCGACAACAAGCCGGATCGCCTGGACAAGGCCGCCACCGCAGCCGCGCGCGACAATCCGGCAACAACCACCGAGTGGCGCAAGATCATCGAGCGGAAGGACATCGAGGCCGTCTACATCGCCACGCCGCCCTACCTCCACGCCGAGATGGCTATCGCCGCCCTTCAGGCCGGCAAGCATGTCTACTGCGAAAAGCCAGTCGGCACCACCCCGGCACAGGTGCGCGACTTGTTGAAGGCGGCAAAGCAGTCCAACCGCGTCTTTGTCGCCGGTCAGCAGATGCGAACCATGATCCAGTTGGGCACCGCCGTTCGCAAAATTCAGGAAGGCGCCATCGGCGACATCCTCTTCGTCAAGGCGCAGCGCCACGCCTCCGCCGATCTGTCCTATGAGGGCTCTTCGGGCGACTGGTACTTCGACTTCAAGAAGTCCGGCGGCTACCTGGTCGAGCAGTCCGTGCACAACCTCGATGCCTGCAACTGGGTCATCGGCCAGCACCCAATCCGCGCTGCCGGCTTTGGCGGCATCAACCTCTTCAAGAACAAGCCCGCAGGCCGCGACATCATGGACCATCAGAGCTTGACCTACGAATACGCCAACGGTGCCAAGCTCTCCTTTACCCAAATGGTGTTCCACCCCCGCAGGATGCCGGTGGGCAACCAGACCATCAGTGTGTACGGCAGCAAGGGCGCGGTAGAACTCCTGTATTCGACGAACTTTTACCCGCTGGACGCCGCTGCGGAGCAGACAGTCCTGGCCGAGAAGGTACAGGAAAATGAAGACGCACACATCCGCGCCTTCTATGACTGTGTGCGGAACGGCGCGAAGTCGCCGGCCGATGTCACCGTCGGCGCCACCGCCGCGCTCACCGCGATCCTCGGCAACGAGGTCTGCAGGCAGGGCAAGGTCATCGAGTGGAAAGACCTCGGCGTGGACGTCTGAGCTTCCGCGAATTCCCGAAGTTGAGGATCGCGGGAACAGATCTCTACGCGGTCTATCGACATCAGACTGCCGCGGGGCGCTGCCCTGCGGCAGTTCAGTAGACTGGCAATGCGACCATGCATCAGACACACTACCCCGCGCGAACGCGTGCGTCGAAGAGCGTGAGCATCTTCAGCCTGGGACTCTATCTGTTCGGCGCTGCCCTTCCTGCGGCGGCGCAGAGCCCTGCTCCTGTACTGGACGGCAGTCTCGACGACGCGTATTGGAAGCAGACTCCGGCTCATCGTCTCGAACCCGACCAGCCCGGAGTATCAGCGGAAATCGGCGGTGAGATCCGTGCGGTGGTGCGCGGCCGCTACCTGCTCATCGCGGCTCGCCTTCCCGAACCCAGCGGCCGCATCACGGCCCGTGTCACCGGCCTCCACCCCGACTGGGAAGACGAGGACATGTTGCAGATCACCGTAGGCCCCGACATCGGCTCCACGGATCGGGTGGTCCGCATCAATCCTTTCGGCGCATTCACCACGCAGCGCGAAGGACAGGAAGTCTACCCCAACGCTCACCGGTACCTGATTGCGACCTCTGTCGGCGATCGCGAGTGGACTCTGGAATTTGCCTTTCCGCTGAATCTCGTCGGCGCACCAGGTCCGGAACCCATTCTGCTAAGCGTTCAGCGCATCCGCGCCATGCGCCCCGGTACTCCGCAACAACGTTGGCGCTGGCCCAAACTTGATCCGGTCACCAAAGTCGCGGTCGACCATTCGGCTCCTTGGGATGCGCCTGCTCCCGAATGCCGCCCCGCCCTGCTCGGC
>CAZLDN010000122.1:0-15036 GCA_964558355.1 uncultured Candidatus Solibacter sp. | reverse complement strand
CCGATAGGGAGAAATAGTTGACGCTGACCGGTAAAAATAGTTGACGCCGAACACTGCCGTCAGAATCCGTCTCAGGCCACATTGTAGCGAGTTGTTCCCCGCCTCTTGCGGCGAAGCGTGACGTGTTGGCAACTGGCCGAACAGGATCTTGCAGGTTAGGGACAAGCAAATGAAGAACTTTCCATTGCCGCGTTTGGACAAAAACGAAGAACTCCGACCTCACCTACTCAGGCACTGCCGTTTGAAGCGGGGAGAGGTTTGGCGAGATCCCGCTGGTAAGCATAGCGTCGGGTGCTTGGATGCTTCTTCGGAATCCGACGTGTCCCTGTTGATGGCGAGTGAGTTAGCTGCCCTTGCCATACAAGATCCGCCCTACAATTTGGTCGCATTCGATGAACGTGATCTGTCTCAGTACATCGACTGGTGTTCCCGATGGGTGCGTGCCACAGACAAGGCTCTTGGCCCGGATAGCTCTCTGTACGTCTGGTTGGGAGCAGACCAGAAGTGCGGCTATCAGCCTCTACCGGACTTCATGATTATGATGAGGCAGATGCTCTTTCAGTCCCGGAGTTTCATTACGATGCGGAATCAGAGGGGCTATGGTACTCAACACAATTGGATGGCTGTACGACAAGAACTCCTGTATTACACCAAGGGGAAGCCCATCTTTAACGTTGAGGCTGAATACACCGACATTCCGAAGATCCTTCGTGGGTACTACAAGGAAGTTGGTGGCAAGATCACAGAGAACCTTGAACGCAGTAATTCGGAAAACATACGAGCGGGAAACGTATGGGTTGATGTCCAACAGGTGTTCTACCGCATGGAAGAGAACGTCAACGGTTGCTACGCCCAGAAGCCTTTGAAGAGTGCAGAACGAATCATCAAAGCGAATTCCCAGCCGGGAGAGATTGTACTGGATTCGTTTTCTCATTCGGGTACGACTCTGATTGCATCCGAGCTTCACGAGCGCAGATGTTTTACCTGCGACATTGATCCGATTTACTGCGAGATCACGATTCGGAGGCTTGAGAGACTACGAGAGTCCGGAAAGACAGGGTGGCAGAACAGCAACCCCTTTGAAGAAGAGGTACATCGTGACCCGATACTGCAAGAACTAGTTCAAGTGCCCGTCAAGTCTTCAGATCAAGCGGTTCTGTTTGAAAGGTAGTAACTGTGGAAAAGCTAAAGCAACAACTCGATGAGCTTCTGAATAGGTTGGAGACCGCTGAGGATATTCGATCCCGACTTAGCAATTTGGCGTCGGTGTATCCTTTCAGTGAGTACGAGTACATCATCTCTCACCTGTTGGGGAGCGACAAGCTGACTCTGGATGAATACTATGAGATCCGAAACGACTACATGGAACGCAACATGTACTTGTATCTCTTTGAGATAAGCGCACCAAGAGGGTTTGGTGAAGTATGGGCGCACGGACACTTGAAGCAACTAGCCCCGGCACTAGAGCGGCCAAGTAGGAAGCTGGACCCAGACTACAGCGGCCAGTATGATTTCTTCCTTCCTCCGAACATCAAAATTGAAGTAAAGGCTTCCAGAGCCGTTGAGTTCGAGAAAGATGAGCCATTGTATGTCAAGGCGCTCAATTCTGAATCACCCAAGCCGTTTGATATGAATTATCAACAGATCAAGCCAGCCTGTTGTGATGTGTTTGTTTGGATGGCTGCGTGGAGGGACTTGATCCGGTATTGGGTGATTCCATCGTATGATGTCGAGCGCCATCGGAGCTATTCCGCAGGACAGCACAGGGGGAACACAGGAGAAGGCCAGCTTCATCTCAACAAGGACAACATTCATTCGTTTGACAAGTATTTGGTTGCGTCAACAAACCTCGAAGTGGCAATTCGCAAAGCGTTCGCTGATGAGCAAAGATTGCGCTCCTGACTCTAACCTCTGACGTTGTGCGAGAAGCCAATGGAGTTGGCCCGAAACCAGCCACGAGCTCCAACCACGCTGGGCCGATGAGTAATGAGCAAGCCAGCCCCGGGGGATGTCACTATGGATCCTGAAAAGGAGGCAGCCCATCAACTGCTGAAGAGGAGGTCAGGAATGAAGAAGACGTGTCTTGAGAGGGAATTGATTACGGGCAATGTCTTCGCCGATCTGGGGCTTCCGGACGCGGAGGAGCATCTCGTCAAAGCCGGGCTGGTGCTGAAGATCAGCAAGGCGATTCGGGCGCGCGGAATGACCCAGGCCGAGGCGGCGGCGGCTTTGGGCATCGATCAGCCGAAGGTCTCGGCGTTGTTGCGAGGGCAGTTCCGGGGTTACTCGGTGGAGAGGCTGATGCGGTTTCTGGTGTCGCTGGGTCACGATGTCGAGATCGTCGTGAGGCACAAGGCACGTGGTCCGGCGAAGCTGCGCGTGGCTTGAGGGCTTGGCACTCGCTAGTCTGGACTAGCGAAGGCGGACTGGACGCGACTTGCGGAAGAGCCGGGTCAGGGGACCCGGCGCGGTCCAGGGGGACCGCCCTCCTTATAGGGCGGTACTTGCGACGCGCCGCACTTGCTTCTGGCACGCAGGCACGATGGCTTGCTCGCGTGGATTCAGTGGGTCTTCGATACAATTGAGGTTCCCATGATTCGCATCAACCACGACCTCGCTCCAGCCAGTCTTGTGCCTGGGATCACGCGCATGTGGGCGGCTTCGGCGGCTAAGATCAAGTCGCTTGAGGCGTCTTATGATCCGGCGGCGGGGGCGCCTGTCTTCACTATCAAGGGCAGGTACACGAGCCGGGGGTGGACGGAATGGACTCAGGGCTTTCAGTTCGGCGCGGCGATTCTGCAATTCGACGCGACCGGCGAGGGCGAATTCCTCGAGATCGGGCGGAAGAGGACTTTGGAGTTGATGGCGCCGCACTTGACGCATGTTGGCGTCCACGACCACGGATTCAACAACGTCTCGACCTATGGGAACCTTTACCGATTGCAGAAGGAAGGCCGTATCGCGCCTGACGCCTGGGAATCGAGTTTTTATGAACTGGCTTTGAAAGTGACAGGGGCGGTGCAGGCGTCGCGTTGGACCACGATCAGGGACGGCGGGTTCATCTACTCCTTTAACGGGCCGCATTCACTGTTTGTCGATACGATCCGGTCGTTGCGGGCGCTGGCGGTCAGCCACCGGCTGGGTCATGTGTTGATGGGTGAAAACGACAAGCCGGTTTCGATGCTTGAACGGCTGGTTCACCATGGGCGGTCGACGGCGCAGTATTCGGTCTTTTATGGGGCCGGGCGCGATTCGTATGATATCCGCGGACGGACAGTGCACGAGTGTGTCTTCAACACCAACGATGGCAACTACCGGTGTCCGAGTTCGCAGCAGGGGTACTCGCCGTTCACTACGTGGACGCGGGGGTTGGCGTGGGCGATGTGCGGGTTCGCTGAGCAGCTGGAGTTTCTGAAGACTGTCCCGGCGGCGGAACTGGAGGCGATGGGGGGCGTTTCGGCGGTCGAGAATGTCTTCCGCGAGGCCGCGCTGGCGGCGTGCGATTTCTACATTGAGAACACGCCGGTGGACGGGGTTCCGTATTGGGATACGGGCGCGCCGGGTCTGGTTCATATGGGCGACTATCTGGGCCGGGCTTCGGAGCCTTATAACGACTTTGAGCCGGTCGATTCGTCGGCGGCGGCGATTGCCGCGCAAGGGCTGATGCGGCTGGGGCGGTATCTGAAAGCGGCGACGGCGGGTACGGGGGCGCGGTATGTTCAGGCGGGTTTGACGGTGTTGAACTCGCTGCTCGAGGAGCCGTATCTGTCGGCCGATCCCGATCACCAGGGGCTGCTGTTGCATTCGATTCATCACCGGCCGAACGGTTGGGATTACATTCCCGAGGGGCGGAAATCGCCTTGCGGCGAGGCGTGCATGTGGGGCGACTACCACTTACGGGAAGCGGCGCTTTACGTGCAGCGGTTGGCGGCGGACGGGCCGTATCTGACGTTCTGGGCCTGACGGCGGTCAGGGCCGGCGGGGCGAGTCGGGCTGGCGGGAATCGAGGGGCTGTGCGCCGCCTTTGAAGGTCAAGGTGACGTGGACGCGATGCGTCTGTTCGTCGATCTTCAGATCGGACTTGGTCTCGCCCAGGAAATCGAGGACGCCGCGGGTACGGATCTGGTTGAGGAAGAGGTCGGGATAGTCCTTGCGGAAGGGCTTGCCCTCCTCCATGATCCAGAGCTTGCGGATGACGGGTTCGGTGATGACATCGAGGCCGGCGATGGCGAGTTTGCCCATCGTGAATTGTGGGCCGGTCTCGACGGTGATCACCATCCGCGCCGTCTTCTTCTCCAGGTCCAGGGTGCGGCGGGCCTTGTAGGAGCTGTTGATGTAGCCGCGATTCCGGACTTCACCGAGAATACGTTCCATCGAAAGGCCGAGGTTCGAATAGTTGACGGTTTTGCCGCGGTCGAACTGGCCGAGGCGCTCGACTTCGACCTCATCGATCGGGACGCCTTCCACCTTGATCTCGTCCAGCGTGTAGACGGGACCTTCATCGACTTCGACAATGACCAGCACGCCTTTCACGTTGGGGTCGGCGGCGGGCATGGTGGTGAGCTTGGGAAAGGCCGCGGTCAGGCGGCCGATGGATTCGTAGATCGGTCGAGTCTGGTTTTCGATCAGTTGGCGGAACAGCGTTTCGCTGAATGGCAGGCCGATGGCGGCTTGGGCGAGGGGCTTGCGCAGGTCGGGCCCGGGAACGGATTTGTTGCCGGTGAACTGGACATCGTAGATATTGGGCGGAGGGGTCTTCGGCTGGAAGACCACGGTGATTGTCTTGCCATCGAGCAGTCCCACCTTGGCGACGGCTTCCTCGGAGACGCCCTCGGCTGTGAGGAGTTTCTGGACCAGGGCCGTGGCCTGGATGAGGTAACGCTCGTAGGTCGGGATCTGCTTGGCGAAGCAGGGCAACTCCTTCGACGCGGCGGCGGCGAATTCGGCTTCGGTCAAGGGAAGGCGGTCGATGGCCCAGGGCAGGAACTGGTCGGCTTCGGTGATGGTGATGACGGCCTCGTAGCCGCTCTTTGAGGGCGTGGGGCCGTAGCGCCAACTGACGGTTTCGATGCAGCCGGTGGCGAGGAGGCGGTCGCGGGCGGAGTCGAAGACCGCCTTGGTGGGCTCGTCGCCGGGCTTGATGCCGCTCAGGCGGATGAGTTCGGCTTCGGCGAGGCGGTTGCCGCCTTCGACACGAACGGCTTCGATGACGGCCGCGGAGGATTTTGCCGCGGCGGATGGGCGCGGCTTGGCGCGGGCAGGCTGTTTGCGCGCCGGGGCCTGGGCATGCAGGACTGCGGAGGCCATCAGGAGAAGTATGAAGAGCCGCCTCATGATTCCATTATGTGAAAAACCGCCGATGCTAAACTGGGGGTGATGTCCTACGATGTCGTGGTAATCGGTAGCGGGCCAGGGGGCTATTCCGCTGCGATTCGAGCCGGCCAGTACGGCCTGAAGACCGCCCTGATTGAAAAAGATCCTCACCTGGGTGGGACGTGTCTGCACGTGGGATGCGTTCCCACGAAAGCGCTGTTGCACACGGCCGAGGTGTGGGATTACTTCAAACACTCGGCCGAGCAAGGGATCAGTTGCGAGAATCCGACGCTCGATCTGCCGAAGGTGCTCGATCGCAAGGACAAGATCGTCTCGAAACATGCCTCGGGCGTGGGCATGTTGATGAAGAAGAACAAGGTCGAGGTGATCAGGGGTTACGCCAAGCTGCTTGGGGGCGGCAAGGTGCAGGTGGATACGGCGGACGGCTCGAAGACCATCGAGGCGAAGAACATCATTCTCGCCACCGGATCAGAGGCCCGGATGCTGCCGGGCTTGACGCCTGACGAGCGCAAGATCGTCACGAACGTCGAGATCCTGAAGATGCCGGTGGTTCCGAGGAAGCTGCTGGTGATTGGCGCCGGGGCGGTGGGGGTCGAGTTCGCTTCGATCTTCAAGCGCTACGGGTCGGATGTGACGGTCTTCGAGATGCTGCCGCGATTGGTTCCGGTGGAAGACGAAGACGTCAGCAAGGAGTTGCTGCGGTCGTTCAAGAAACAGAAGATCAACTGCGAACCGGGCGCGAAAGTGCTTGAGGTCACAAGGACCGATAGCGGCGTGCGGTTGAAGGTTGAGTTGAGCACGGGCAAGATTGAAGAGGTGGAGGGCGACACGCTGCTGGTGGCGGTGGGCCGCAAGCCGAACACCGACAACGTGGGGATTGAGAAGACCAAGATCGTGCTCGATCGCGGTTTCGTGCAGGTGGACGCCTATCAGCGGACAGCCGAGCCGGGCGTTTATGCGATCGGGGACATCGTGGCGGGCACGCCTCAGTTGGCGCATGTTGCGACGATGGAAGGCATGGTGGCTGTCGGCCACGTCGCCGGCAAGCCCGTGCGTCCAATCAACAAGCAGCGCATTCCTGGCGTGACCTACACAGAGCCGGGCATCGGCAGCGTGGGGCTGACCGAGCGGCAGGCACGGGAGAAGGGCTACGACGTCAAGATAGGCAAGTTCCCGTTCCTGGGCAATTCGAAGGCGTCGATTCTGGGCTCGCACGACGGGTTTGTCAAAGTGGTGGCGGATGCGAAGTATGGCGAGATCCTGGGCGTCCACATCATCGGTCCGCACGCTTATGAACTGATCGCCGAAGCCGTTACGGCGATGGAAGCCGAAGCGACGGTCGAGACGATGATGACAACGATTCACGCCCACCCGACGCTGTATGAAGCAGTCGGGGAGGCCTTCAACAACGTCCACGGCCTGGCGATCAATGCGTGAGCTTGAGGTTCGCGACCTGGGCCGGATGGAGTACGGCAGGGCCTGGGAGGTTCAGAAGGAACTGAGCGAACGCCGCAAGCGGGGCGAGATCCGCGACCAGTTGCTGTTCGTCGAACACCCGCACGTGCTGACCCTGGGCCGCAACGGACGGATGGAGAACCTTCTGGCAACGCCCGAGCATCTAGCTGAAATGGGAGTAGATCTGTTTGAGATCAACCGCGGGGGCGACATCACCTATCATGGCCCAGGGCAGATCGTCGGCTACCCAATCATCGATTTGCGAGAATGGAAAAAAGACGTGGTGGCGTATGTGAGGGGGCTGGAGGAAGTGGTCATCAGGACGCTCCGCAGCTTCGGGATCGAGTCCGGCCGCGACCCGTCGGCAACCGGCGTGTGGATTGAAGGGGCCAAGATCTGCGCCATCGGCGTGCACATCAGCCGCTGGGTCACCACGCATGGATTCGCATTGAACTGGAAGACGGATCTGAAGTATTTCAACTACATCGTGCCGTGCGGCCTGACACGGCCGGTGACGTCGATGTGGAAGCTGGGGGCGAGAGTGGAACGTCCGGCTGTCGTGAATGTGCTGCTGGACGCCTTCGCCGAGGTTTTTGAGTATCAGACGGCGCGCCTGACCGCGCCGGCCGGCAGAGTGGCTCAACTGTGAGTCGAAGATCGAACAGGAATTGGAGTAAGCATCATGGCTGATGTCGTCATGCCCCAGATGGGCGAATCGATTACCGAAGGAACTCTGACAAAGTGGCTGAAACAGGCCGGCGACCGGGTGGAGCGCGACGAACCGCTGTTCGAGATCTCGACTGATAAGGTTGATTCCGAGATCCCGTCGCCGGCGGCCGGAGTGCTGGCCGAGATCCTGGTGAAAGAGGGCGAGGTGGTGGCGGTGAACACGGTGGTGGCGCGCATCGGCGAAGCCGGCGCCGCGGCTGCGGAAGCGCCGAAGGCCGAAGAGAAGCCTGCCGCCGCGGTTGAGCCCGCCCCTGCGCCAGCCATCGAGGCGGTGGTTATCGAAGCCGCCCCGGCAGTGTTGGTTGAAGAGGAGTCCGGCCCTGTGTCGCCGCTGGTCCGGCGGATGGCTCGGGAGAACAGAGTCGACCTGAAGCTTGTCGCCGGCACGGGTCCGGGCGGCCGCATCACCAAGGCCGACATGGAGGCCTACATCGAGGCCAGTTCCGCTCCGGCGCCTGTCCCGGCTCCCGCGGCTCCAGTCGCGGCGGCCCTGCCGGCTCCGCAAGCGGCGGCACAAGCGGCTCCAGTCTCGAGGGTCGAACCGGTTCGGACGCGTGTCGAACCGATGTCGATCATGCGCGCCAAGATCGCCGAGCACATGATCGCGTCGAAGCGGACAGCGGCGCACGTGACGACGGTGCACCGCGTCGACATGACAAAGATCGCCCGGCTGCGCACCAGCGTGAAGGCGGAGTTTCAACAACGCTACGGTTTCCCGCTGACCTTTTTGCCGTTCATCACACGGGCCGCGGTGGAAGCGATTCGCCAGTTCCCGATCTTCAATTCGTCGATCGAAGGGACCAACATTCTGTTCCATAACGACGTCAACATCGGCGTCGCGGTGGCGCTCGACCATGGCCTGATCGTGCCTGTGATTCGAGGGGCGGACGAGAAGAACATCGTCGGCCTGCAGCGGTCGATCGTCGATCTGGCGGCGAGGGCGCGGTCGAAGCAGTTGAGGCCGGAGGATGTCCAGGGCGGAACGTTCTCGATCACCAATTTCGGTTCGTTTGGTTCGCTGTTCGCCACGCCGGTGATCAACCTGCCTCAGGTGGCCATCCTGGGCGTCGGCGCGGTGGAAAAGGCGCCGGTGGTGATCAATGACGCCATCGCCATCCGCGACATGGCCTATCTGGCGCTGACCTTCGACCACCGTCTAATCGACGGAGCCGTGGCCGATCAGTTCTGCCAGAAGGTGAAGGCCGTACTCGAGAACTGGTCGGATCAGATACTCTAGTAAGCCGCGTGTCCGGGCCACGTGACGGGGAGGTTCCCGTGCGCCCGGGCGCACGCGGATGCTGTTGATCGATCTGGAGAAGCCGCTTGAGGTGAAGAAATGACGCCAACCGAAGGGCAGTTCATCGCGCAGTCCACGGCGAAACTTCGCGCCAACATGAATCAGATACGGCTGTGTCTGGACCAGATGGGCACGAAGACGATCTGGGCCCGGCCGAACGCCGAGTCGAACTCGGCCGCCAATCTCTGCCTACACCTCGCAGGCAACCTCGGCCAACTCATCGGGCACGCCGCCGGCGGGCAGCCCGACACGCGCGACCGCGACGGCGAGTTTGCCGCCATGCAGGGCCTTGCGGCCGAGGAGGTCTTCAGCCTTCTTCAGGAAGCGGTGGAGAGGGCCTGCGCGGTCCTCGAAGCGATGCCACCAGGACGACTCGATCAGTCCGTCGAGTTCCGGAACCGATCCTGGACAGTGCTGGAAGTGGTCTACAAGGCCGTTGAGCATTTCGCGCTGCACACGGGCCAGATCATCTACATCGCCAAGTCGGCTGGTACAATTCGACAGACGTGATCGGCATACGGCCAGAGTCCGCCGAGGACTTCGACTATATCGACGAACTGTTGAACGCCGCCTTCGGCCAGCCCGGCGAGGCGCGGATCATGCGCCGTCTGCGGGAGACGCCGGACTTGATTCTGGCCTTGGCGGCGGAGTCGCATGGCGCCCTGGTCGGGCACATCGCGTTTTCCAGGGTGGCGGCCATTTCCGGGAGCGGGACGATCCAGTTTGCCTGTCTGGCTCCGATGGCCGTGCGGCCCGGCCGGCAGCGCAAGGGAATCGGTGCGGCGTTGATTCGGCGGGGACTCGAAATGGTTCGCGAACTGCGCTTCCCGGCCGTGGTGGTCCTGGGCGACCCGGTGTACTACGGCCGCTTTGGATTCAAAGTGGAGGCGGCGACGCTGCTTGAATGCCCGTACTCAGGACCGTACCTGCAGGCGCTGGAACTGGTCCCCGGCACGCTGCGCATGCTCGGGCCGGCGAAGCTGGAATTCGCCGCCCCGCTGATGCCGGAAGGCTGAAGGCATGGATTACGCCTCCAGCGCTCCTCCGGCTGAATCACCTGGCTGTTAGGCGTCTTCCTTCAACTGCTGGGCGAGATAGTTCTCGTAACCCATCTCCTTGATCATGAACAACTGGGCTTCGAGGTAGTCGATGTGGTGCTCTTCGTCGATCAGGATCTTCTCGAAGAGGTCGCGCGAGCCGTTGTCACCGGCTTCGACGGCGGCCTTGATGGCCTTGTTCAGCCGGGAAACCGCTTCGAGTTCCAGCGCCAGATCGTTCTCGAACATCGCCTTCACGCTTTGGCCGATGCGCAGCGGGTAGAGTTCGCTCATGCTGGGCGATCCGTCGAGGTAGAGCATGCGGTGGAGGAGTTTTTCGGCATGCACCATTTCCTCGATGGACTCTTTCCTGGTGATCTTGCCCAGCCGTTCGTATCCCCAGTTTTCCATCATCTCGGCGTGCAGGAAGTACTGATTGATCGCCGTCAACTCGGCGGTGAGCACCTGCTGCAGGTATTGGATTACGGTTTCGTTGCCCTTCATGATCCCGATTTTAGCAGGCTGCATGGCCGCTGGCGGGATCCGATGTAACCCGGAGCCGCGGCCAGGCATCATTGGACTAGCTGGGTTCCGTAGGCAAATGTCCCCAACGCAGGGGATAATACAAATAGCAACCTGGCGCGTCTATCCACTGTAGTGAGACAACATATGAACTGGCTGAACCGAATCCGGCAAGACCGGAGATTTTCCATCGTATTGACAGGCCTGGCCCTATCGGCCGGGATTCTGATCGGGACGCTGATCACGACCGGCGTGACGGCGGCCAGCGGACAACAGGCGGCGCCGGACGCCACCCCGATCACCATCCCGCCCGTGAAGACCTTGACCAACGACTTCGTCAAGATCGCGCGGCTGCTCGAGCCTTCCGTCGTCTTCATCACGACGGACACGAAACCGGCACAAAAGGTGACCAGCCGGCGCTCCCCGCAGGGCGAGGACGAAGGCGACGGACAGAACGACATGTTCCACCGCTTCTTCGGGATGCCGTTTTCCGAACAGCAGCGGCGGCGGCGAGTGGGCTCGGGCACGGGTTTCGTCGTCGACAAGAACGGCTACATCATGACCAACCTGCACGTGGTGGATGAAGCCGATGTCATCAAGGTGAAAATGCATGGCGACCAGACCGAATACAAGGCGCGGCTGATCGGCAGCGACATCGAGACCGACGTGGCCATCATCAAGATCGACGCGGGAAAAACATTGCCGGCGGTGAAGATCGCCAACTCGGACTCGGTTCAGGTGGGCGACTGGGCTGTCGCCATCGGGGCGCCGTTCGGGCTTGAGGCGTCGGTGACCGCGGGCATCGTGTCGGCCACCGGACGCGACATCAGCGCCCAACAGTTCCAGCGCTTCATCCAGACCGACGCGGCCATCAACCCCGGCAACTCGGGCGGGCCGCTGGTCAACATCAACGGCGAGGTGATCGGCATCAACACGATGATCGCGACATCGAGCGGCGGCTACCAGGGCATCGGTTTCGCGTTGCCGATGAACATGGCGGCGAAGGTTTACAACCAGGTGATCCGGACCGGGCGCGTGTCGCGCGGGTCGATTGGCGTCTCCTTCCCGAAGGAGATGAAACCGGAAGCATTGAAGGCGTTGGGATTCTCGAACGGGGTCATCATCACCGACGTCACTGGCGGCGGTCCGGCGGACAAGGCGGGTTTGCTGGCCGACGACATTCTGCTGACGCTGAACGGCAAGGCGATCAAGGATGGCGACGACCTGGTGTCGCACATCTCCGAGATGCCGGCCGGAACCGAGGTCACCATCGGCCTGGACCGCGGCGGCAAGAAGTTGGAGAAAAAGGTCGCCATCGCCGATCGGGCGAAAGTGTTCGCGGACGACCCGCGCTTCGCACGCGGCCGTCCCGAGATGACCGACCCTGACAAGGGAACCCAGACAACCGCGAAGTTTGGCATCGGCATCAAGCCGCTGGGGGCCGCCGACCGCAAGGAGATGGGCTTCGACGCCGAGGGCGGCGTGCAGGTCACGGTGGTCGAGGAAGGTTCGTTCGCCGAGGAGATCGGCGTCCGCGAGAAAGACATCATCGTGTCGATCAACCGCCAGACGGTGTCGAATTTCGAGGATGTGAAGACGATCCAGGCGAAGTTGAAGCCGGGCGACCCGGTGGCGTTCCGCGTCATGCGCGGAATCCAGGGCGCGCGCCGGGGCCAGGTCACGTGGCAGGGAGCGTACCTGGCCGGGACGCTGCCGCGCGAGTAGGCTGCGATTCGTTTGGTCGTGATTCATCGAAGACCCGGCGGGCAGCCCATACCCGCCGGGTTTTCCGCGCCTGGGCGTCTGTTAGACTGACAATCGTGAGAATCGTCCGCCTTCTTCCCGTCCTCATTTCGCTGATTCTCCCGGTTCCGATGCTGTGGCCGCCGCTTGGGGCGGCACAGAAGAAGACCTCTTCGACAGCCAAGAAAGCGACAGCCAAGAAGCCGGCGGCTCAAGCCAAGGCTGGCTCCAAGTCGTCGAAGACCAAGACGACAGCCAGTTCAAAGAAGCGCCGCAAAAGCTCATCGCGACGCACGGCCAGAAGCAGGGCGCCTCAGAAGCCCGAGCCTGAGCGGATCAGGGAGATCCAGACGGCTCTGGCAAGCCGCGGCTACGATGTGGAGCCGTCCGGAGTCTGGGATAGCCGTTCCGTCGAAGCCGTCAAGAAGTTCCAGGACGACAACGAAATCAAGAACCTGACGGGAAAAGGCAAGTTGGACTCACTGACGCTGATCGCACTCGGCCTGGGGCCCAAACATGGCCCGCAGGCGGAGAAGCCGAAAACCAATCCTGAAGGACAACAGCCATGATCATTGGTGTTCCGAGAGAAGTAAAAGACCACGAGTCGAGAGTCGGCCTGGTGCCGCACGGCGTGACCGCGCTGGTGGAGGCGGGCCATGAAGTGGTGGTGCAGACGCGCGCGGGCGCGCTGTCGTCGCTGCCTGACGAGGACTACGTCCATGCGGGCGCGCGCATTGTGCCGACGGCGGCGGATGTCTGGAATGCGGCCGATCTGGTCATCAAGGTGAAGGAGCCGCAGCCGTCCGAGTACGGCTACTTCCGCGACAGTTTGACGCTATTCACCTATCTGCACCTGGCGCCGCTGCCGGAGCTGACATCGAAGCTGATGGAAGCGGGTGTGGCCTCGATCGCGTATGAGACGATCCAGGAAGAGGACGGGTCGCTGCCATTGTTGACGCCCATGAGCGAAGTGGCCGGGCGCATGTCGGTCCAGATCGGCGCACAGTATCTTGAAGCGCCCAACGGCGGACGCGGCATCCTGCTGGGCGGTATCCCGGGCGTGGCGCCGGCCGACGTGGTGATCCTGGGCGGCGGTGTCGTGGGCCATTCGGCCTGCAAGATCGCCGTCGGCATGGGCGCCAATGTGACCGTCATCGACAGGAATCTGAACCGGCTGCGGCAATTGGACGACATCCATGGCGGGTTGATCACGACGCTGGCCTCGAACCATTGGACGGTGACCGAATCGTTGAAACACGCCGATCTCGTCATCGGCGCGGTGCTGATCCCCGGCGCGGCTGCGCCGAAATTGGTCAAACGCGAGATGATCGCGCAGATGAAGCGCGGCGCGGTGGTTGTCGATGTCGCCATCGACCAGGGCGGGTGCTTCGAGACTTCGCACACAACAACGCACACCGACCCGGTCTACTATGTCGATCACGTGTTGCACTACTGCGTGTCGAACATGCCGGCCGCGGTGCCGCACACCTCGACCTACGGGCTGAACAACGCCACGCTGCCCTACCTGATGCAGTTGGCGACAAAGGGCGTAGAACGCGCGATCCGCGAGAGCGCCGCCCTGCGGTTGGGCGTGAACACATACAAGGGCAAGTGCACCTATCCGGCGGTGGCCGAAGGCCAGGGCATTGCCTGCACGGCTGTCGAATCGCTGCTGTAGAAAGGCATCCACAAGGCGCCGGGTTGCGTTGAGGGCACGACTGTCATAACGTGGCTATCGTCATGCCTACCCGACGCGCTTTCGCTACCCTTGCCGCCGCCCCCCTGGTGGCCGCCGCCGCTTCCCGGAAACGCCCGCTTGAAAAGTGGGATCCGGGAATGAAGATCTCCGTCCAGGTGCCGACCAATCCGAGCGATGACGACTTGACGTTCGTCAAACAACTGGGCGTCGGCTATGTCAACATCCCGACTGGCGGCGAGCGCGCCACGCTCGAGACTTTCGTCGAGTTGAAGCGCCGCGTCGAGGCGGCCGGACTGAAGGTCTGGAACATCGGCAACTCGAACGTTCACAACATGCCCGAAGTGACGCTCAATCTCGAGGGCAGGACGAAGAAGATCGAGGAGTATAAGCAGTACCTGCGTAACCTCGCCAAGGCCGGAATCTACTACACGACCTATGCCCACATGGGCAACGGCATCTGGAGTTCCGACCGCGAGACGACCCGGGGCGGCGCATCGTCGCGCGCTTTCGACGCGGCCAAGCAGCCCAAGGGGTATTGGGCCGGCGCGGTCTTCTCCGAGCCGCTGTCGCACGGGCGGAAGTATTCGGAATCCGAGATCTGGGAGAACTACACGCACTTCATCCGCGAGGTCGTGCCGGTCGCCGAGGAACTGGGCATCCGCATCGGCATCCACCCGGACGATCCGCCAAGTCCGGAACTGGCCGGCGTGCCGCGCTGCATTTTTTCGAGCTTTGACGGCTACAGGAAAGCGCTGGAAATCGCCAACTCGCCGAACGCCGGCATCTGCCTGTGCTGCGGCTGCTGGCTGGAGGGCGGCAAGCTGATGGGGCGCGATGTCGTCGAGACGATTCGCTACTTCGGCAGGCAGAACAAGATCTTCAAAGTCCACTTGCGCAACGTGAACGCGCCGATGCCCCACTTCGTCGAGACCTTCATCGACGACGGCTACTTCGACACCTACAAGATCGTGCGGGCGCTGCGCGAGGTGAACTACAGCGGCTGCGTGATCGCCGACCACGTGCCCAACATGGTGGGCGGGCGATACGCGGCCTACGCCTACGCCATCTCCTACATCAGGGCGTTGAAGGAGCGGGCGGAGGCCGAGTTCGGCAAAGCATAGCGGCTTGGCCTGTTCCGAAGTTTTAGCCGGGCAGAAGCCCGGCTCTGGCGTTTGGCCTTTGACTAGATTTTCTCCCAAACATTTCCTCTTGCGCCTGTG
>CAZLDN010000121.1:6785-15235 GCA_964558355.1 uncultured Candidatus Solibacter sp. | reverse complement strand
AGGTGCTCGGCACCGCCGAGGTCGCCGCGGACGTCGTTGTGCTGATAAAAGCGGATGTTGAAGCCGGTACGGATCTGGTGGGCGCCGGAAACGATGCTGAGGTTGTCGATGTACTGGAACGTGTTGATGGCGCGGTTTGTGCGGGGGAAGTTGGTGTAATCGACGTCGGAGTTGTTGAAGGCGAAGGCGGGCATGCCGGGGAAAGAGGGGTTGGCTTCGCCGCGGGTGAAGAGGAACTGGAAGCGGGCGAAGCCAGCGGTGAACTCGTTGACGATGCGCGGGGTGACGACTTTGCGCCATGAGAGGGCGGCGTTATGGGCGGGGCGGAAGACTTCGCCGCGCGGGGGATAGCCGGGCAGGACCTGAGGGCGGCCGTTGAGAGGGTCGCCGTTGAGGCTTTGATTGTTGCCGTAGAGGTAACGGACAAAGAGCGTGTTGTTTTCGTTGATGATGTGGTCGAGGCGGGCCATGAGTTGGGGACCGCGGACGCGGATGGGGGGATTCCAGGCGTAGACGCCGGTGTTAAGGCCGTCGCCGGCGGCGTATGAGTTTGGCAGGGGGTAGGGGTTGAGGACGTTGAAGGCGGCTTTGTCGGGGCCTAGGCGCAAGGGGTCGGAGAAGAAGATGTTGTAACTGGCGACGCAGTTGGTTTGGCCTGAGGCCGAACAATTGGTCACGCCGGGTTTGAGCGCGCCGGTGGAGGGGTTGACGAGGAGCGGGGAGTTTTGGGTGATGCGCTGGCCGTCGATGAGGAGGGGGTTGACGGGGTCGGCGATGAAGTAACGGAAGATGCCGGAGCGGGCGGTGGCGGTGTAAAGATCGACGGTTTCGCCGAAGACGCTATCGACGCTTTGGGCGTAGTTGATGCGCTGGCCCTGGTAGGAGCCGAAGAAGAAGGTGCGGTTCCGGCGGATGGGTCCGCCGAATTCGAAGCCGTATTGGTTGAGCTTGATATCGGGTTTCTGGTTACCTTGGGCCTTGGCGAAGAACTCGCTGGCGTTGAGGGCGGTGTTGCGGAAGAAATGGAAGGCGCGGCCGTGGAGTTCGTTGGATCCGGAGCGGGTGGCGATGGAGATGGAAGCGCCGGAGTTGCGGCCCTCTTCGGGGGTGGCGTTGGAGGTGGTGACCTTGAACTCCTGGACGGCGTCGGGGGAGAGGCGGAAGACGTTGTTGACGGCGCTGGGGTTGGAGGATTCGTTGGCGTCGATGCCGTCGATGGTGACGTTATTGGCGGCGGAACGGGAACCGTTGACCGAGATGGTGTTGCCGGAGCGCTGGACGACGCCGGGTTCGAGGACGAGGAGGGTCAGGGGGTTACGGCCGTTGAGGGGGAGGTCGGCGATGGCCTTTTGTTCGATGACGTTGCCGAGAGCGGCGTTGGAGGTTTGGAGAGTTTCGGCGGAGGCGGAGACGATGATGGATTCGGAGGAGTCGCCGAGGGAGAGGGCGAGGTCGAGGTTGACGGGGGAGTTGACCTGGAGGGTGAGGTGGTCGTGTTTGAGGGTTTTGAAGGCTGGTTTTTCGATAGTGAGGGAGTATGATCCGGCGGGGATGGCGGGGAAGGCGAACAGGCCGGCGCCGGTGGTGGATTGGCGGAGGGTGACGGCGGTGGCGTCGTTGGTCAGGGTGACCTGGGCGGCGGGGACGGAGGAGCCGGAGGCGTCGCTGACTGTGCCGGAGATGGAGGAGGTTCCGGTCTGGGCGAGGAGGCAGGGGAGTGAGGAGACAAGTAGGGCCAGGATGAAATGGAATCGAGACGGCATGATGCCCCCTATTGAGGTTGGAGGGATACCGAAGTGTAGCGTTTATCGGCGGCGGGGTTCAACAGGAATCGACTAATGGTTCCTTCACGTGGGCCGATAGAAGGATGTGAGATGGTTTGTGATTCCACTGATTGTACTTCAGGTCTGCGCCGGACAGACGAGCGGAGACTGGCTGGAGCGTCAGAAGGCGGCATTGGCGAAGCAGCGGGAGAGCGTGGAGGGGAAGGCGAGTTCCCAGGCCGGGTTTGGCGCGAGTATCGAGAAGCAGAAGCAATCGACGGCGAAGCAACGGGAGAAGGCGGCGCCGATGTCGCAATGGGAATGGAGTCCGGCGGCGAAGGCGATCCTGGAGGTATCCCCCGTGGCGATTGGGTGTAGTCCGTCTGGATCACCGACATACGACGGATTGATAGACAAGCACGCCAAGGAGGCGGGACTGAGCGCGGCGTTGTTGCGGGCGGTGATCCGGAGGGAGTCGGGTTTCGATCCCTGCGCGGTGAGCCGGGCGGGAGCGAAAGGGTTGATGCAGTTGATGCCGGAGACGGCGGAGATGCTGGGGGTGGCGGATCCGTTTGATCCGGAGGAGAATTTGCGTGGCGGAAGTAAGTTCTTGAAGATGCTGCTGGACCGGTATGGCGGGGACCTGTCTCTGGCGCTGGGGGCGTATAACGCTGGGCCGGGGCGGGTGGACAAGTTGGGGCGGGTACCGGCGATAGCGGAGACGCAGGAGTATGTGAAGGCGATATTGGGTTCTTTGAATGCGGGGCTGGCAGGGGTGAATTAGGGCAATGAGGCTGAATAGAGCAGGCGCGTGGGCACTGCGTTGAAAGCGATGCCGGCTGCCCGGACAAGCGCGGGCTGAAGCCCTTCGCCGGCTGCCCGGACAAGCGCGGGCTGAAGCCCTTCGCCGGCTGAAGCCCGCCCCACCGGGGCGCGGGGCTAGTCCAGGGCGGCGAGTTCGCCGGGGATGATTTTTCGGGTTCGGGGGAGGATTCCGCGGTAGCTGAGGTAGCCGGCGAGGGCGAGCAGGCTGGTGAAGACCACGAGTTCAAGGATGTCGGTGGCCCGGTTGCGTGGGAGGAGGAGGTAGAGGAGCCAGACCGACGGCTGTGCGATGCACATGGCCCAGACGGTTCCATAGAAGTAGCGCCGTTCGACGCCCTCGCCCTCGGTGGACGGCTTCACGCGGGGCAGCTTGCCGAGCGCGCCGAGGATCCAGACGGGCACGGCGATGGGGAAGTAGGCGTAGTAGTAGATCTGTTTCATCATCCAAGTACCGGTGAAGACGGCTACGAGCAGCCCGGCCATGTTGAGCAGGCCGTAGGTGATGGCGGCGCTCCAGGCGAAGGTGTAGCAGATGCGGCGGTAGACCGGATTGGGCCGGTCTTCGGTGAATCGGATGATATAGGGCGCCGGCTCGCAGCCGGGGAGTTTGCCGAGGAGGCCGGCGATGCCGGTGCCGAGGAGGACGGCGGCCAGCCAATAGGTCATCATGCCGCCGAAGCCCTGGGTGAAGAGATGGAAGGTCAACGGGCCGGGGATGAGGAAGTAGACGAAGATCCAGATGGGCCAGTGGTTGACGCGGTAGTAGGTTTTATTGCGCGAACGGATCTTCCGCTCGCTGGCTAGTTCGATTTTGACTGGGGAACTCATGCGATGGGGTGGAAAACTCCCAGTTTCTCATAGGACTGGGAGCCAACGGGCGGGAGAGGGTAGAATCGACTCCATGCATGTCGAGATGACCGGAAAGACAGCCTTTGTCACCGGCGGCGCAAATGGGATCGGGCGCGCCACGGCGCTGCTGCTGAAAGAGTGCGGCGCCAATGTCTGGATTGGTGATCTGGCGGTCGAGAATCCGGAGGCTGCGGCCCTGGCGATGGGCGTTCGCGGCGTGGCGGTGGACGTCACATCGCCGGATTCGATCGAGGAGGCATTGGAAGCGATGGGCGGCGCCGACATCGCCGTGATCAACGCCGGCGTGGCCCATTTCGCGCGGCTACTCGATACGTCAACCGAGGCATGGGACCGAACGATTCAGGTGAACCTGTCGGGCGCGTTCCATACTTTGCGCGCGGCGGCGAAGCGGATGGTGGGACGCGGCGGCGGTTCGATCGTGTTGACGGCTTCGACGAACTCGTTCGACGGCGAAGCCGATCTGACCGCCTACAACGCCACCAAGGCGGGTTTGCTGGGCATTCTTCATACAGCGGCGAACGAACTTGGGCCGCTCGGCATCCGCGTCAACGCCGTTTGTCCCGGTTTGATCCGGACCCGGCTAACCGAGCACGGCTTCAACGACCCCTCGTTCGCGAAGAACTACTTCCAGCACATCCCGCTCGGCCGGGGCGGCGAGGCCGGAGAGGTGGCGCGGGCGATTGCCTTTCTGTCCTCCGATGATGCCTCGTTCATCACAGGCGCGCACCTGTTGGTGGACGGCGGGCAGATGGCGGCGAAGTTCGGCGTCTGGAATGAGGAGACGGCGGTGTTCGACGGGCATCGGTGGGTCCGCAAGAGGACCTGAGACCGCTCGAAAATGCGGATGGGAACCCGCTCTCTTCGTTCGCGGTTCGCGCGAGTGGCGGGTTGCGTTTTCATCAGATGGGGTCCCGATGGGGCCATGCGGACTCTTCAGGAAGCCCGCCCGGTTGCCGACAGAGAGCTACTTCCGGGGGAAGGCCGGATTGCCCATCACCTCAGTGATCTGATTGATGTGGCGCTGGGTGTGCGAGGCGAGCAGGAGATAGACCTGGTAGCAGTCGATGGGTCCAAGGGACGGGTGCTGGACGGCATGGGCGCGCAGGGGGTCCTTGGTCTCGCGGAGATAGGTGATATTGGCGTCACGGGCGAGTTTGAATGCGGCGAGGAGGGCCTTGCGGTTGGGATAGGACTTTCTGGGGATCAGCGACTCGGGCGCCTTGAATTTCTGATCGCGGACCGGGACTTGGGTCAGGACGGACTGGTCCTTGCCGGCGGCCTGCTTCACCATCTCGGGGCCGGTGGCGGAGGCAAGCGCCGTAGTGGCCATCTTCGGGATGAGCGACTCACTGAGGACGATGTGTTCCGCGATTTCGGCGATCGACCAGACATCTGGTGCGGGTTTGAAGCTGAATTGGGCGGGTGAAGCGGCGGAGACAAGATCGATGAGGGACTTGCGGGTGGCGTGAAGTTCGCTCATGGCGCGGTCTCTTTCGCCTTGCGAGAGAGTCTGGGCCGGCAGACAACCTGGGGCGCAGAATAGGGCTGCCGTGGCGGCGAGCAGAAATCGGGACATGCTGACAAGATAGCATCCGGGTCCGTCACTCGGGGCAAACGGAGGCTAAAGGGAGAGGCCGAACGGGCCGATAGAAGGGTGATGCGGACTGGACCGGGGCAAACCGTAGAGGAGCAGCAGCGAGACGCCAGTGGTGTGTTGCTGCCCCCGCCGGCGACGGTCACGCCGTCGAACCGCTCGACCATCCTGGTTGTCGACAGCGTGGATTACAACCGCCAGTACCTGAAGGGGATGCTGAAGGCCGGTCCTTACCGGATTATCGAGGCAAGAAGCCCGGAGGAAGGCCTGCGCCTGCTGTCAGAAGCGCCTGCCGACCTGATCATCGCGGACCTGATGATGCCGGGCATTGGCGGGCTTGAGTTCTGCCGGTGCGTCAAGGGAAACCGCAAGACGCGGTTCATTCCGCTGCTGATCATGACGAATGTCCAGGGCATCGAGAATGAGGTGGCCGGGCTGGAGTCCGGCGCGGATGAGTTCCTGATCCGCCCGCTTCATCCGACCGCGGTGCGCACGAGAGTGCGGGCGATGTTGAGGAATAAGAAAGCGATCGACTCCTTGGAGGAGGCCGAGACGATCCTGTTTTCGCTGGCCCAGACGGTTGAAGCGCGCGACGAGGATACGGGGAATCACTGCGAGCGACTTGCGTCGCTCAGCATCGCGTTGGGTACAGCGCTGGGATTGCCGGAGGAGGATCTGATCGCTCTCCACCGCGGGGGGTTTCTCCACGACATCGGCAAGATCGCGGTTCCGGACGCGATTCTCAACAAGGGCGGGCATCTGAACGACGACGAGTGGGGCGTGATGAGGTCGCACACCTGGGTCGGCGAAGGTATTTGCCGCCCGATGAAGAGCCTGGCCCCTGTGCTGCCGATCATTCGGAACCACCACGAGCGGTGGGATGGGAGCGGGTACCCGGACGGGCTTGCGGGCGAACAGATCCCGCTGCTGGCGCGAATTTTGCAGGTGGCGGACATCTTCGACGCTCTGTTATCGAAGAGGTCGTACAAGGAGCCCTACACGACCGAGGAAGCAGTCGGTTTGCTGAGGCAGGAGGCGGAGAACGGCTGGAGGGACGGCGAGTTGGTGAGCGTGTTCTGCGCGATGGTACAACAACCTGACTTCCACTACGGCAGGTCCAACATTCTGACCGGATTCGGCCCCGGCAGGGCGGCTGAGGACGACGACTCTCAGAAGATGAGGGAGTCGCTGGTCCGGATGAGCCGCGAAGTGCTTCGGTAGGGCGCTGCGCCAGGAGTTCGTAGCGAAAGACGACGCCCGTTGATCGCGACCGACGCTTCTTGTGTTTACCGCGCGCGAACGCTCACACCTCGATATGTGCGCGAAGTACGCAACATCAGCGGAACCGGACCAGGGGTCCGGCGCGGACGAGGGCGTCCGCCCTCCGAGTGTTATTGAGACGACTTCGGAGACGGGAAAGCAGCAGTGCCGCGGCGGCGCCCGGCGCGCCCGGTCCGGAGATACAATGGCGGACTGGATGAGGGAGTTGCCGGTCGGGCGCAGGCTCATCGCCGCATCGCCTGGAGGGTGAGCGGTCAATCGCATCAAGGCGCTGATCCAAGGAAGCAGAGTGGGGAGGCGGAGTTGGCCCGTCGACGCTCAGCGAATGGTCCCATGGAAAAACGAACAATGCGGGCAGGCCCGTCGTCTTCTCTTGAGAATAGGAGGTTCGCCATGAGGGCAAGCGTTGCAGGTGCGGTGCTGGGGCTGTTCGTTCTGGGCTTCTGGGGGTGCACGGTGAGAGTGGGCGACGGGGGCGAGGAGGAGACCAGGACGGTCAACATCGACAAACCCAAGGCGGACATGGTGGACGTGACGGTGGCGATGAGCGCCGGGGAACTTCGGATGTCGGGCGGCTCGGCGAAGCTGATGGAGGGGAAGTTCACGTTCAGAGGCGGGAATCTTGAACCGGACGTGCAGTTCGAGGATTCGAGTTTTCGCGGACGGCTGAGCGTCAGGAGCAAATCCCGAACGACCACGATGGGCAGCCATTCGCGGAATCTCTGGGAGATCAAGCTGGCCGATGACGTGCGCATGGATTTGAACGTGACGCTTGGCGCGGGCGAGAGTAAGCTCGATTTGGGCACGCTGACGCTGAGAAGCGCGAAGGTGCAGATCGGCGCGGGCCAGGTGGAGGTGGATCTGAGGGGTCCGAAGAAAACGAGCTGCGATATCGAGATTCGCGGTGGCGTGGGCGAGGCGACAGTACTGGTTCCGAACGATGTGGGCGTGGTGGCGGAGGCGAGGGGTGGGATTGGTGAAGTGCAGGTGCGCGGTCTTCGGAGCGAGGGCGGCAAGTGGATCAACGACAAGTTCGGCAAGTCGCCTGTCACGATCCGATTAGACGTGAAGGGCGGGATCGGCCAGATCAACATCCGGGCGGAATAGCAAGGCGAGAGGAGAAAGGGGCGATGGCGCAGGTGGAGGAGACGAAACTGAGAGTCTGGAACCGGACGCGGGGCGTTCTTGTGGCCAGCGCGGCCGACATCGCCGATACCAGCCAGAAGCGGCGCGATGGTTTGTTGAAGCGCACTGGCCTTGGACCAGGGGAAGGGCTGTGGATCGCACCCTGCGAGGCGGTGCATTGCTTCTTCATGAAGTTCACCATTGACGTCATATTTCTGACTAAAGACAAGCGCGTGGCCAAGGTGCGCCCCTCGCTTAAGCCCTGGCGATTGGCGGCATGTCTGAGGGCGTATTCGGTGCTTGAGTTACCTGAGGGCACGATCGAGGCGAGCGGAACACAGGTGGGCGACCAATTGGAGTTCGAGAGATCCGAGGGGGCGTGAGGCGCGGAGCCGGACCGGGGGGTCCGGCGCGGACGAGGGCGTCCGCCCTGCGAGTGCTTTTGGGCGAAGTTCGATGGCGGGTGGGGCGTTCGAGGATGAAGCGATGAGTCCCCGGTTGGTATCGCGACGGGAACCCACGACTGGAGATCAGGACCGGCAGGCGGCGAGAAGCGCTGTCTTCAAAGCCTCGGTCTCTTCCCTGGAAAGTTTTGACCCCTGCTTGGTGACATGGAAGGCGTCGATGGCCTTGTGGGCCTCGGTATCGACGAGGACGACCTCGATGTTGCAGCCGTGCCTTGAGATCGCTGTCGCCAGACTATAGAGTAGGCCGGGCCTGTCCTGAGCGACGACCTCGAACAGCGTTGTGCTGGCGGCGCTTTCCGTATCGACGGTAACGGATGGCTCGACGCCGCCGGCGCGGCCCGGCGCCTTGCGGGTGGGCCTGTGTTTGAGCAAGTCCTCGGCCCTGGTGCCTCCGAGGGCCACCTTCTTAATGACGAGTCTCAGCCGCTCGAGTTCGGGCGGATTGAGGTCGAGATTCCGGGCCGGGTCAAGGAAAGAGAAGCAGTCCACGACATAGCCGGCGCGGTTGGAGAACGCCTCGGCGCG
>CAZLDN010000121.1:0-6685 GCA_964558355.1 uncultured Candidatus Solibacter sp. | reverse complement strand
GCCTCGGCGCGCTGGCGGCTGTGGGTCCAGAGGTAGCGCAGCGGGAGACCTTCGAGAAACTCCTTCAACTGGGGCGAGACATCACCGTAGGCGTTCGAGGCGGTATCGAAGCGCAGTTCGCTCAAGGCGCCGGCGATCTGGCGGTGGCCGATACGGTAGAGCCGCCAGAGTTGTTCGGCCCGCCAGGCGGTCATGGCGGTTGGGTTGACGCCGGCGATATCGGCGTAGGTCATGAGCGTCAGCAGGCGCAGGCGCTCGTCCGTCTTGGTGAGCGCGGCGATGTAGCGCGCCGTCTCGGGATTATCGAGGTCCCGCGACTGAAGGACGGTCGAGAGGGCGAGGTGATTCTCGATGAGGAACAGGACGATGGCCGCATCCACCTCGTCCAGTCCGGTCCTTTCAAGGAAACGGCGGCCCAGGCTGACGGCTTCCTGGCTGTGGTCCTTGCCGCTGCCCTTGCCGATGTCGTGCAGGAGGAGGGCCAGTTTCAGCAGCCAGAGGTCGTTTTGCGACTCTTCGGCCAGCGCGGCGAGTTTCAACCCGCTGGCGGAGAGATCCCAGAGCGATTGTAGGGCCATGAGCGTATGCTCATCGACGGTGTACTGATGGTAGAAGTCCCGGACAACGAGATGCTCGATGCGCTCCCACTCGGGAATCACGGCGACGAGGAAGCCGGTCGCGGCCATCGCGCGAAGGGCGGGGACGCCATGGGGTTGGGAGAGGAAGTCCTTCCAGAATCCGGCTTGGGGAGGGTCGGAATCGTAATGTCTGGCCCATTCGAAGACGTGGTCGACGAGGCGCTTCCCGGTTGTGCGGGCCAGGGCGACGCCATGTTTGGCGACAAAGCGGATCAGCCGCAAGGGCAGGTCAGGATCGCTCTCCAACTGTTGAGGATTGCGGAGGAAAACGAGATCGCGGGAGACGGTGAACTCGGCGTTGGAGAGACGCGAGCGCCAGTCCCTGAAGTTGGATAGAAGACCGCGGTCCTGTGACTCGCCGGCTTCGAGTTCGTAGAGAGTTTTTTTCCAGATCGCCGAGGCGTGGCGGAAGTAGGCGCGCATCCACTCCGCCGGGTCCTGCCAGGGCGAAAAGGGAGCGGCGGAGATCTCGTCCTGGGCCTCGAAACTCAACAGGTTAGCGTCGCGGCCGGTCAGGTAATGGAGGAAGCAGCGAACGGAGTAGAGGAAGTGCCTTGACCGGGGATCATCATCTTCGATGGCGGGCGCCTCGCCGCGGACGAGCGCGAGCCAGTGGATGGTCTGGAGATCCCGAAGGCCGCCAGGGGTCTCCTTGAGATCGGGTTCAAGACGATAGATCGTATCGTTGAAACGAGCATGACGGCTGCGGGCCATGCGGCAGAGGCGGCGCGTAAGGTCGCGCTGTTCGGAATGGAGAAAGCGGCCAAACCGCTCGTTGAGTGATGTGAACAGGGAGAGATTGCCGGCCAGGAGACGGCGGTCCAGAAGGCTTACGGTAAGTTCGAAGTTGCCCTCGTGGAGGCGGCAGCACTCCTCGACGGTTCTCACCGATTGGCTCACCCTCAGGCCCATGTCCCAAAGGATGCGAAGAAACTCCGAGATCCCGGCTTTTTCCTGCGCACTGTCGGGCGTCTTGCCAGCCAGGAGCAGCAGGTCCACGTCGGAGCAGGGGAACAACTCCCGCCTGCCATACCCACCCACCGCCAACAACGCCAGCCGCTCTTTGAAACTACCCTGAATGGCCGCGCCGAAAGCGCTGGCCACGGCCTCATCGACGAGCGCGGTTCTCCCCTTGAGAATTGGGAGGGGGTCGCCCGACGACATGAAGCGGGCGCGCGCATCGCCAGCCGCTTTGGCGTAAGTTTCCTTGGTGAGCAGAGACACTTCTACTTTCAGTTCCCGGCAGGCAGTCTGAACAGACGTGAAGGTTCGAATGGCAATCAGGCGTGGATTCCCAGGTGTTCACCTTCATCGTACACTGGCAATTTGGCCGTGTTCGCATCGAAATATTTGTCGGGCCCAGAGATTTTTTTGATGACCCGGACCGGTAAGCTGCCTGGGCATTGCCTGCTGGGCTACCATTGAGGGCAGGCGCCTCCGCACTGGGCGGTTCAGAGAATCAGCAAGATGACAGTGTCCTTCCCATTCGCATTTCTGGCTCCCGGCGGCGACTTCGCCCTGGCCTTTGCGATGCTGCTTGTTTTCGGCTCCGCGAAGTTTCTGGCCGAAATCGCTGAGCGTGTCCACTTGCCAGGTATCGTTGGCGGCCTGGTGGCCGGGATCCTGATCGGACCCTCCGGCTTTGGGTTGATCAAGTACAACGATCTTCTGCACGCGCTGGCCGAGTTGGGCGTGATGTTCCTCCTTTTCCAGGTGGGGCTTCATATCAAGACATCGGATCTGCTCAAGGTAGGGCGGACGGCGATGCTGGTGGCCATCCTTGGGGTGATCGTCCCGTTCCTGCTCGGGTGGGCGATCATGTACTGGGCAGGGCACCCGCAGATCGAGGCCATCTTCATGGGTGCGGCGATGGTTGCGACAAGCGTGGGGATCACGGCCGAAGTTCTGGCGTCGAAGGGATTGCTCTCACATCAGACAAGCCGCGTGATCCTGGCCGCGGCGGTGATCGACGACGTACTTGGGCTGCTCGTCCTGGCGGTGGTTTCCTCGATGGGCGAAGGGCGCGGCGTGGACCTGGCGGGACTGGCGACCTCAGCGGCCGTGTCGGTCCTTTTCGTCGGGGCGATGGTCAAGTTCGGATCACCGACGGCCAACTTCGTCATGCCGAAACTGCTGGCGAGGCTGCGCTCGCAGGAGGCCGAGTTCGCCGTGGCGTTCAGCTTCCTGTTCCTCATGGCGATGCTGGCGTCTTACTCGGGCGTGGCCGCGATCATCGGTGCTTTCCTGGCCGGCCTGGCGCTCAGCGAGACGATCGGCAAGCGGACCCACACGCTTTCCTCGGGCGCCGCCGAACTCATGGTGCCGTTCTTCCTGGCATCGATCGGGCTGCAATTGGATCTGTCCACGTTTTTCAATCCGGGCGTGTTCGCAACTGCCATGGCCATCCTCATCGCCGCGGTTCTGTCGAAGGCGTTGGGATGCGGGTTGGGCGCATACTCGATGGGCTGGAAGGACGCGACACGCGTGGGGATTGGCATGGTGCCTCGCGGCGAAGTCGGCATGGTTATTGCGCAAGTCGGTCTGGTGAAGGGGGCGATCAGCCAGGAGGCATACGGCGTGGCCGTCTTCATGGCGGTCGCCACGACGATCGTCGCACCGCCGATGCTGTCCTTCGTTTATAAGGATCTGGTGCACTCCGAGCCAGATGCCGATCCCGAGGAGTTGGGCCGCCCCACACACCTGGGATAGCCGCCTGCGCCCGCTTTGTCTTGAGTACCGGCTGGAACCCGCTGTGTCGAAAAGCACGCCTGGGCACCCGCTCTCTTCGTTCGCGGCCTGCGCGAAGTGTATGCGTGCTCATCAGATTTGAAACTCTCGCGAGGCTCAACTTCGCGCCGGGCCGGGGCGATCCGGTAAAATCATTGATATGTCAATCAGAGGGCTGGTTCTTTTTGTCCTCGCGGGCTGCCTAGCCGCCGCTCCGCCTACTTTGCCAGAGCCGTATCAGACGCCGTCGTCGTCAAATGCGCCGACCGTGATCGCGCGCCCTGAGGATGCGCAACTCAGGCTGCCGGCTGGTTTTTCCATCAAGGAATTCGCGGGCGGTTTTGAACGGCCCCGGTACATGATCCCGTTGCCGTCGGGCGGCGTGTTGTTGAGCGACTCGGCCCGCAAGGGAACGGTGTACGCATTGTTCGACAGGAACAAGGACGGCGTCTCCGAAGAGCGTAAGGAAGTGCTTACCGGCCTCGACCGGCCCTTCGGTCTCGCGCTTTGGAAGGAATATCTATACGTCGCCGAAGCGACTTCGGTGAAGCGGTACAGGTTCAACTCATCCAGCTTGCAGGCCGGCCCGGGCCAGGAAGTTGTCTCGTTGAAGGACTTCGGCAGCGGCCACTGGACGCGGACGATTCGCTTCACGCCCGATGGATCGAAGTTCTACCTCACGGTGGGTTCCGGATCCAACGTCAGCCCCGGCGAGCACGAAATGCGCGCGGCCATCATGCGGTTCAACCCGGACGGCACTGGCATGGAGTTCATCGCCCGAGGGACTCGTAACGTGATCGGTCTTGACTTCGAGCCCACAACCGGTAAGCTCTGGGCCGCGGTCCAGGAGCGGGACGGACTGGGCGACGACCTTGTCCCGGACTACTTCACTTCGATCAAGGAAGGCGGCTTTTACGGCTGGCCTTACGCCTACATCGGTCCGAGAGAAGAGCCAAGGAATAAGGGCCTGCGGCCCGACCTTGTGAAGTCGACGATCGTCCCCGACGTCGTCCTGCCCGCGCACGTGGCCGCGCTCGACGCCCGGTTTTACAGGGGATCGATGTTCCCGGCGCGTTACAAGAACGGGGCCTTCATCGCATTCCATGGGTCGTGGAATCGCGCGAAGCGGATCGGCTATTCGGTGGCCTTCATCCCGTTCAAGAACGGCCAGCCGGCGGGACCGGTTGAAGACCTGCTGAGCGGCTTCATGCTGGATCCAGGTAAAAAGGAAGTGTGGGGCCGGCCGGTCGGGTTGCTTGAACTGCCCGACGGCAGCCTCCTGGTATCAGACGATGGCGGTAACAAGATATGGCGCATTACTCACAAACAGTAGCCCTCGCTGCTCTTTCGATTCTCTTTGTCCAAGAGGCCGCAGCCCAGCGGCCCTTCTCGCACAAATATCACCTCACCCAGGTCTCATCGTGTCAGGGATGTCATACCGACGCCGAACAATCCGCGAAGGCGTCCGATAACATCCTGCCCTTCCACGTCACGGCATGTGCGATGTGTCACGACGAAACCCACATCAAGGATCCCAGGAAGACGCACGTCACGAAGTTCTCGCACGCGCAACACGTCAAGATGAACCCCGGCCCAATCATCGCCGCGGCCATCAGGAGCGGCACCTGGCTCGGCAAGGAGGCGGAGAAGCCGGCCGAGATCAACACCAAGGAAGCGTGCGTCGCATGCCACCACGGGATCGAGAAGTCCGAGGCGATCAAGGACGACGACGGGTACAAGCATTTCCCGCGCATGGCGGACTGTTTAACCTGTCATAACAAGATCAACCCGCCCGAGTCCTGCAAACAGTGCCACGATCCGGGAGCGATGACCCTGCGCCCGGCGACCCACACAGCCGAGTTCACCGACGCTCACGCCGTGAAGGGGAAGATCGCCAAGACCGAGTGCGCTTCCTGCCACGGGAAGACGTTCACCTGCAAAGGCTGCCACTGATTCGTCAAGGGATAGCCAACCGCCTCGACTCCGGGCCGGCCAGGACGCGGGCATGGCTTACGCGACGGGTTGCATCGAGAGTATTCTGAACACGATCGACGCAGAGTAGGAGTATTCGATGGCAGGCAGTGCAACCAGCCGGGAATGTGTTCGCGAGGCGCTGGCACACCGTGAGCCGGACCGGTTGCCGGTGGATGCGGGCAGTACGACGGTCACCGGGATTCACGTCAGTTGCGTGGCGGGGCTGAGACAGCATTTTGGCATCGGCAACGGCCCGGTCAAAGTAATCGACCCTGGGCAGATGCTTGGGGAAGTCGCCGGCGACTTGAAGGAGATCCTGGGCATCGACACGGAAGGCGTCTTCCGGCGCATGACCCGATTCGGCTTTCCCCTTGAAGACTGGAAGCCGTGGCGCATGTACGACGGGCTGGAGGTGTTGGTACCCGGCGGGTTCACCGTGACCGTTGACGGAGACGGCGACACGCTGCTCTATCCGCAGGGCGATCCCGCCGCGCCGCCCAGCGCCCGCATGCCCAATGGCGGGTATTTTTTCGACAGCATCATCCGCCAGCCGGAGATTGACGAAGACAAGCTCGACCCGCGTGACAATCTGGAAGAGTTCCCGCCAATCTCAGACGAGGAACTCGATCACCTGGAGCGCTCGGCCAGCCGGGCGGCGGCGACGGGGCGAGCTGTGGTCGGTAACTTTGGCGGGACGGGTCTGGGCGACATCGCCTGGGTTCCTGCCTCGGGATTGAAGTACCCCAAGGGGATCCGCGATGTCGCCGAATGGTATATGTCGATCCGGTCACGGCGCGAATATGTGCGGCAGGTGTTCGAAGGACAGTGCAGGGTCGCGCTTCAGAATCTCGAACGGCTGGCTGAGCGGACCGGCGACAGTATCGACGTCATCAACATCTGCGGGACCGATTTCGGTACGCAGACCTCTTCGTTTTGCTCGGTCGGTACGTTCCGCGATCTTTGGCTGCCGGTCTACAAGGAGATGAACGACTGGGTTCACAAGAATACGCGGTGGAAGACGTTCAAGCACTCCTGCGGGGCGGTGGAGAAGTTTATCCCGTCGTTCCTTGATGCGGGATTCGACATTCTGAACCCGGTGCAGTGTTCCGCTCAGGGCATGGATCCCGAACTTCTGAAGTCCGCCTACGGCGACCGAATTGTTTTCTGGGGGGGCGGCGTGGATACGCAGCACGCGCTGCCGTTTGGAACGCCCGAACAGGTACGGGAGCAGGTGTTGCGCCGGTGTGAAGTGTTTGCTCGCGGCGGCGGATTTGTGTTCAACGCGATTCACACTTCGCTGCTCGCCAGAAGTGACCCAGTAGCGTTCGCTTGTAGTGACCCACTCC
>CAZLDN010000120.1:0-15495 GCA_964558355.1 uncultured Candidatus Solibacter sp. | reverse complement strand
AAACATGAAACCACTGTTTTGTTCTATGCGCAAATATTTATGACGCTGTGTTTAGTTCGGGCTCGCCGGCGCTCGCGCCCGTAGGCACGACAACGCCGGTGAGGCGGCTTTCGGAGAAGGCACTTATGGACGCACGATCCGACTCTATCCGCGGATCAGCATAGAGGACACAGCGCTCCGGCAACGGCTGTCCCTGAGTTGATTCAAAATCCATTCTCGCGACTTCCTCCTCGAGGCATCAAAACATTCTGTTGTGATTATACGAGTTCTGACCAGGCTGTCAACACGAGATGTCGCCCTCTGGGTCGCACCCAGGGACATGGAGGACTTGTCCGGTAAAATGAATCGTGGCCACCAAAGATTCAGCCTCCCTCTCGCAGGCGCTCCCGAAACCATCTCACAAGCGAAATTTCTTCCGGAAACGCATAACGGGAAAAGCGCACCAAGGGTCTACCACGTGCAATGAAACCAGAGCCTGCCTCGCCACTTCACTCGCCGGGGTTGACGGTGACCGCGAGCCGGACGGCCGGGTTTTCTTTGAGTTGGTTGAGGACGGTTTCGGGGACGTCTCCGTCCACTTCTACCAGGGCTACGGCGTGGAGTTGTTGCTCTCCTGGGGCGGGGGTTTCTTCGCGGCCTAGGGAGAAGTTGGCGATGTTGATGTTGTTCTTGCCGAGGACCGTTCCTACGTGGCCGATGACGCCGGGGACGTCATAGTTACGCAGGTAGATGAGGCGGCCCGAAAGCGGGCACTCGACCTGAATGCCATCGACGGCGACGAGGCGCGGCTTATCGACGATGACGGCTCCGGTGGCGGACGTCACGCCGGCGCCGGTTTCGAAATCGACCTGGATGGTGTCCATGGCCGACAAGCGCGGCTGGTGTTGTTCACCGACTGCGATGTTGCGCTGTCCGGCGAGTTGCATCGAGTTCACCAGATTGACGCGCCCGGCGAGGCCTCGCGACAGGACGCCGGCGACGGCGGCGTTGCGCAGCAGGTTGGTGTTTAACTCAGCAATTCGGCCCGTGTAGGTGACTCGGATGGATTTCGGATTGCCGGATGCGGCGTGGGCGGCGAACCTGCCCAGACGCTCGGCCAACTCGATGAACGGCCCGACGGCGCGGTACTGTTCGGGCGAAATCGCCGGCATGTTGACGGCGTTGATGGCGATACCGTTCTGGAGGTATTCGACCATCTGCTCGACGATGCGGATGCCGACGATTTCCTGCGCTTCCTCGGTGGAGCCGCCGATGTGGGGGCTGGCGATGACGTTGGGGGCGGTGAGGATGGGGTCGTCGGCCGGAGGCGGTTCGGGGTCGAAGACATCGAGTCCGGCGCCGGCGACTTTGCCGGAAACGAGGGCTTCGCGGAGGGCGACGAGGTCGATCAACTCGCCGCGGGCGCAGTTGATGATGCGTACGCCATCCTTCATCTTGGCGATCGACTCGGCGTTGATCATCTTCTTCGTCTCGGGGGTGACGGCGAGGTGAAGAGAAACGTAGTCGGATTCGGCAAGAAGGGTGTCGATGGGGACCAGGGTGACGCCGAGGTCGGCGGCGGTTTGGGGGTTGACGTAGGGGTCCGACGAGAGAATCTTCATCTCGAAGGCGCGGGCGCGGCGGACGGTCTCCTGGCCGATGTTGCCGAGGCCGACGACGCCGAGGGTCTTGCCTCGGAGTTCGTTGCCAAGGAATTTCTTCTTTTCCCACTTGCCCGAGAGGGTGGAGGCCGATGCGGCGGGGACCTGGCGGGCGAGTGACAACATCATGGCGAGGGTGTGCTCGGCAACCGAGACGGCGTTGCCGCCGGGGGTGTTCATGACGAGGACGCCAGCGGCCGTGGCGGCCGGGAGGTCCACGTTGTCGACGCCAACGCCGGCGCGCCCGATGAGGCGCAGGTTGGGCGCTTTGGCGAGCGTATCGGCCTTGACCTTGACGGCGCTGCGGACGACCATGGCGTCGCAGTCGGCGAGATGAGGCTCGTATTCCTTGGGGTTGGAGACGATGATCTGCCAGCCTTCCTGTTTGCGGAACAGGTCGATTGCGGCTGGGGACATGGGCTCGGCGATGAGGATTTTCATACTGCTTCCTTATGCCTTCGGATTGAATGCGGCTTCAGCGTAGATCTTCTGGACGGCGGCGACACCCTTGCCAAACTCGACGGGGACGCCCTTGGAGTGGAGGATGAGTTCGAGTTCGGCGATGAGGGAGAACATGTCGGCGAAGTCGAAGTAGCCGAGGTGGGCGATGCGGAAGATCTGACCCTTCATCGTGCCCTGACCGTTGGCGATGATTGCGCCAAAGTTGTTGCGGAAGCCCTTGACGATTTCGCCGGAGTCCATGCCGGCGGGCGCCTTGATGGCGGTGACCGAGGACGACGGCGAGTTGGGCGCGAACAGTTCGAGGCCGAGCGTGGTTGCGGCGGTGCGGGTGGCAAGGGCGAGCATCTGGGCGTTGGCGATGAGGTTGGCCATGCCGAGTTCCTTGATGTACTTCAGGGATTCGGCGAGGGCGAGGATGAGCGACACGTTGGGGGTCCAGGCGGACTCGCCCTTGTCGGCCATCTTCTTTTCGCGCTTGAGGTCGAAGTAGAGGCGGGGGAGAGTGGCGGTGGCGTTTTGCGCCCAAGCCTTGGCCGATACGGAGATGAAGGCGAGGCCAGGCGGGATCATGAAGGCTTTCTGCGAACCGCCGATCACGAGGTCGAGGCCCCAGGCGTCGATGTCGAGGGGCATGGTGCCGAGTCCGGTGATGGCGTCGACGATGCAGAGCGCGCCGTGGGCCTGGCAGAGTTTGCCGATGGCCTCGACGTCATGGGCGGCGCCGGTGGAGGTTTCCGAGGCCTGGAAGAAGACGCCCTTGGCATCGGGGTTTTCCTTGAGAGCCTGATCGACGCGGGCGGGCGAGACGGTGTCGCCATACTCGGCGGTCAGGACGACGGCATTCAGGCCGAAGGCCTTGGCGAGGTCCACCCAGCGTTCGCCGAATTTTCCAGCCGAGAGCACAACCACCTTGTCGCCGGCGGAGAAGAAGTTGGATACCGCCGCTTCGAGCGCGCCGGTTCCGGAACTGACTGTGATGAGAACGTCGCCCTGCGTGCCGTAGACCTCTTTCAGGTCGGCCAGCACCTGGGGATAGAGTTTGATGAAGTCCTGGGTTCGATGATGTATGTCGGACGCCATCATGGCGTGGAGCGCACGCGGCAGGAGAGGCGTCGGGCCCGGGGTAAGGAGTCGCTGCTTCTTGATAAACATGGCTATGGGATGATTGGTGGAGTAAACCATTAAGGATATCAAAATCATGGCACTGATCGACCAACTGCAGAAGGACCTGATTGTCGCGATGAAGGCCAGGGAGGAGTTGCGCCTCGGCACGATCCGGATGGTGAAGGCCGCGCTGATGAAGGAAAAGGCCGACACGATGAAGGCGGTCGACGAGGCGGGTGAGATGAGGATCCTCAGTCTGCTGATCAAGCAGCGGCGCGAAGCCGCGGATATGTTCCGGCAGGGAGGGCGCGAGGAACAGGCGGCCAAGGAAGAGGCGGAACTGAAGCTGATTGAAGCCTACATGCCGCCTTCGGCGACGCCGGATGAACTGGACGCGGCGGTGGCCGAAGCGATGGCCGAGACCGGCGCCACGCAGACGAAGCAGATGGGCCTGGTGATGAAGGCGGCGCAGGCGCGACTGGCCGGCAAGCGGGTGGACGGCAAGGCGCTGAGCGAACTGGTCAAGTCGAAGTTGAGCTGAGCGGGGTTATGCGCCGTAGGCCAGGGCAACCTGTTTCTTCATGAAGGCCAAGTCGTGCGCGATGGCTTCCAACTCATCCTTGGCGGTGTACTCGACATGGAGCGAGATCGGGCCCGTGTAGCCCGCCCTGGCGAAGCCGCGGAACACCTCCTGCCAATCGACCATGCCCTCGCCGAGTGGAACCCACTTCGGACGCCACTTGCCGTTCGCCTTCTCCCAATATGCGTCCTTCATCGCCACCATCTTCAGCCGCGGCAGGGTGAGTTCGAGCGAGATGCGCCAGACGTGAAGACCGCCTTCGATGGTGGCGTGGCCGGGGTCGAAGTAGTAGCCGGCCCACTTGGGATCCACGTCCTGGAGCAGGTCCCGGTAGGCCCACAGCGCCGTGCCGACATATGGGCCTGAGTGGTTGTGCAGGCCCATCGACACGTTGTTCTTGATGCCGAGTTGAAGAAGGCTTTGAAAGTCGCGGCGCACTTCGATCTGAGTTTGGAGGACGGTCCGGCCTTTGGTGTACATCCAGTAGCCCGGCTTGAAGAGAGGGATCCCGAGGCGGCGCATGGTTTCCATGGTCGGGGCGGCGGCGGGATCGAGCGCCGACTTCAGGTCGGTGGTGATCATCGGGACATCGAGGCCGGCGGCCTTGATCGCTTCAACGGCGCGGGGCAGGTCCTCTTTCACGCGTTCAGGCAGGACATGGCCTTTCGGCCTGACGGTCAGGTCGACACCGTCGAAGCCGAGATCCTTCGCCTTCCGGCCCAGTTCCTTCCAATCGAACTGAGCCATGTGTTTCGAGAAAATGCACAACTTGGGCCGCGCCGCGGGTTGAACCTTGGCGCGAAGCGGCGATGCCATCGTGGCGGCGGTCAAGAACTGTCTACGGTCCATCTCGTCTCCGATCAACCCAGCTTGTATGGCGCGCGGTACTTATAGCTCAACAGCTTGTTGGCCGCGTCGTTGTTGGTGAACCGTTCAGCCTTGGCATCCCAGTCGAGCAGGCTGCGGGTGCGCAGAGCGATATGGCCAATGATGCAGGCCGACGTGGAGAGGTGCCCGATTTCGATGTCACAATTGCATTTCTGGCGGCTCTTCATGCAATCGAGGAAGTTGCGCGTATGCCAGGTGGTTTCGGCGAATCCGGATCCTCCCTGCACGGGCTCCATGGCTAGCTTCTTCGATGGGCCGTAGCCGCGCTCCAGGCCGCGGTTGAGTGGAGTCCGCTGGCCGAACAGGACTTCGGTGGACTTCTCGGGAACCACCTCCCACTTGCCGCTATTCAGGTACATGGTGCCCTTGGTGCCGCGGATCTCGAGTTCACTGTTCTTGAGATTTGTCGGCGCCCCGTTGGCGTTGTACTGAACAAAGACGGCCATCGTCTTGCCGAAGTCCCAGAGAACCTCGCAGGTGTCGGGGATCTCGCGATTATCTTTCACGGCATAGCGCCCGCCCATGGCGGTGACGGCGCGGGGCGTTGGTTCTCCGAGGGCCTGGCGGAAGAAGTCCATGTAGTGAACGCCGAAGTTGGTGATCTGGCCGCCGGAATAATCGTAGAACCAACGGAAATTGTAGAAGGTCCGGTTCAAATTCCAGGCGGCCTTTGGCGCCGGCCCGAGCCACTGATCCCACATGCGTTCATCGGGTGCGGGTCCGTCGGGGGCCATGCCGATGCCATTGGGATACTCGTTCTGAACGTGGTAGCCCTTGGCCACGGTCACTTCGCCGAGTCCGCCATTGCGGACGAATTCGGCGGCGTCGCGCAGGCTCTTCACGCTGCGGCGGTGGATGCCGCATTGAGTGACACGTTTGGTCTCGCGCGCCACCTCAACCATGCGGCGGCCCTCGGCGATGGTCAGCGAGAGCGGCTTTTCGATGTAGACGTCCTTGCCGGCGCGGCAGGCCTCGATGCACATGATGGCGTGCCAGTGGTCGGGCGTGGCGATGGCGACGGCATCGACGTTCTTGTCGTCGATCAGCTTGCGGTAGTCGTTGTACTTGACGGGGGTCGCGCGGCTCTTCTTGACGGCGAAATCCATGTAATCGTCGCGCAGGTCGCAGACGGCCACGGTCTGCTGGTCGCCATGTTCGAGGAAGGCGTCATGCACCTGATCGCCGCGATTGCCGAGTCCGATGTAACCGACGTTGACGCGATCGTTCGCGCCCATGATCCTTGAATAGCTCGCCGCCGTCGCAGCGGTCGCGTTGAAGCCGCGACGTGTGATTCCGCTCATCTGATCTACTCCTATTCGCCGCGTCAAGCGGCTGATACGAACCTGTGCCACTGCCATGCCACTGTTCGCGCCTCTATTCAATCACGTTTCCGCCCCCTTTGGGGGGCCGCCGTCACTTCCTTGAAACCCCCTTCGCTATATCCTGGGAACAATGACACTCAAGGTGGTTGCATTCATCGTCATGGCACTTGCCGCTTCCGCTCAGCCCAGGATTCTTGTTCACGGCCACCGCGGCGCGAGAGCCGTGCTGCCGGAGAACACGCTGCCCGCATTCGAACACGCCATCGCCGCCGGGGCCGACATGATCGAACTGGACCTGGCTGTTACCAAGGACAACGTCCTGGTGGTCTCGCACGATCCGGCGGTCAACCGTAAGATCTGCACCGGCCCGGAAGGCGAATCGCGCATCCGTTTCATGACGCTTGCGGAGGTGAAGGCGTTCGATTGCGGGGCGAAAGCAAATCCGGAGTTTCCCAGGCAGACCGCCGTGCCCGGCACACGCATTCCCACGCTCGACGAGGCGCTGGCACTGGCCACCAAGGGCGGTTTCGGCTTCAACATTGAGACCAAGATCGACGCCAAACGGCCCGAGCTTGCTCCCGACCCGGCCGCCTTTGCCCGGCTGCTGGTGGATGCCATCCGCCGCCACAAAGTCGAAAGCCGGGTCATGGTGCAGAGCTTCGATTTCCGCGCGCTGAAGGAGATCCACGCCATCGCGCCCGAAATCAAGCTCTGCGCCCTCCATGGCGGGTTTCCCAAGGATCTGGTCAAGATCAGCCAGGAGGCTGGCGGCGTGCTCATCGTCGCGCCGCACCACCTGCTGATCGCCAAGGGCGAGGTGAAGAAGGCGCACAAGCACGGGCTGCAGGTTGTCCCCTGGACGGTGAACACGCCGGGCGCGTGGGACAAGATGATCAAGGCCGGGGTGGACGCGATCATCACGGACGACCCGGCGGCGCTGATTGCCCACCTGAAGTCCAAAGGGCTGCGCTGATTGGCTTCACGCAGTTCACCGAGCCGTATGTCAAGATGGAAAATCCATGCGGATCGGGATCGACTCGGGGGGCGCGTTCACTGACTTCGTCCTGCTAACCGGCGCCGGCCGTCTCTCCAGTTTCAAGCTCAGGTCGAATCCGTCCGCTCCGCACCGCGTCATTCTGGAGGGCATCCATCCCGCCGCGACTCTCTTGCGCGCCGATGTCGTCCATGGCTCGACCGTGCTTGTCCCGGATAATTGGAAGGTCCGCCTGGCCGAAGCCGGCAATCTGATTCTTACCCACTACTAAGCCATGCTTTTCTACGCAATCACCATCTTTCTCAGCGCCTTCCTGCTGTTTCAAGTCCAGCCCATGATCGGCAAAATGATTCTGCCGTGGTTCGGCGGGACGGCGGCGGTCTGGGCGACGTGCCTGCTGTTCTTTCAGGCGGCGCTGCTGGCTGGGTATGGATATTCGCATGGCATCGTCAAGCGCCTGAGCCCGCGGAAGCAGTGGATCCTCCACTCCTCGGTATTGACGGCGTGCCTGCTGGCGCTGCCCATCATTCCCAACGCCGCCTGGAAGCCGCTGACGCCGGACGCGCCCGCACTCCACATCCTGGGCCTGCTGGCTGTCACGATCGGATTGCCGTATTTCGCGTTATCCACGACGGGGCCGTTGATTCAGGCGTGGTATGTCCAGGCAAACCCTGGGAAGGTCCCATACCGGCTGTTCGCCCTCTCGAACCTGGGGTCGATGCTGGCGCTGCTCAGCTACCCGCCGCTGGTGGAGCCGAATCTGACGTTGCGCGATCAGGCCGTTGTCTGGTCATTGGCATTTGGTTTGTTTGCAGTACTTTGCATCTGGACCGGATGGCGAAGCCAGCGTCAGGCAAGGGTCGAAGCCGGGCCGCGGGATTCCGAACCAAACGAACCTAAACCGTCCCAGAAGCGCCACCTGTTCTGGATCGGACTGGCTGCCGGGCCCTCAATGCTGCTGCTGGCCGTGACCAGCCACATGAGTATGGACATCGCTCCGATCCCGTTTCTGTGGATTCTGCCTCTAGCTGTTTATTTACTCAGCTTTATCCTCTGTTTTGATACCGAAGGATGGTATCGAAGGACGCTCTTTCTCCTCTTGCTCGCGCCGGCGCTTGCCGGCATCCTCTATCTGGCCGAGACCAGTCCGGAAGACCGTCCGGAGTTGAAGTTGACGATCCTGGCCTACTCGGTGGCGTTCTTCGTCGCCTGCATGGTGGGTCATGGCGAATTGTCGCGGTCGAAGCCCCACCCGAAGCACCTGACCGCCTTCTACCTGATGATTTCAATCGGCGGCGCGATCGGCGGGGCCTTCGTGGCGCTGATCGCTCCGATGCTGTTCAATACCCACTACGAACTGCCGTTGGCGTGTATTCTGCTGATTGGACTGGCTTTAGTGTCGATCTACAGCGGCGCTGAGTCGCCCTTCCGCCAGGACTGGCTCGGTTGGGCGTCGATCCTTGTGATGACCGCCGCCGCCGCCGTGACCGGCTACTCGATCCATATCGGGCTCTCAATGACCAAGGGCAGTATGATCGTGGCTCGAAACTTCTATGGTGAGCTTGCCGTGCGTCAGTACAACGAGCCATACGACTGGGACGGATACCGGTCACTTGTGCATGGCTCGATCAACCATGGCGAGCAGTACACGCACCCGGCGCGCCGGAAGCAGGTTGCGAGCTATTACTGCCCCGATACGGGGTATGGCCTGCTGATGCAACTGCGGAAGGCGGGCCAACCGCAAAAGGTGGGCGTGATCGGGTTGGGGACCGGGACGCTGGCGGGCTACTCGCGGCCGGGAGACGTTTACCGGTATTACGAGATCAATCCGTTAGTGCAGCCGATCGCCAATGAGTATTTCTGGTATCTGCGCAACGCCGAGGGCCAGGTGCAGGTGGTGCTCGGCGACGCACGGCTGAGCCTGGAGCGGGAGCCGCCGCAGGGGTTTGACGTTCTGGTGGTGGACGCATTTTCGAGCGACTCCATTCCAGTGCACCTCCTCACACGGGAGGCGCTCGGGGTCTATCTGCGCCACATGTCGGAGAAAGGCGTCATAGCTTTACATGTCTCCAATCGTTTCATTAACTTACAGCCTGTTTTGGAGCGTGTTGCCAAGGCCTTGGGCAAGCGGTCACTGCTGGTGGAGACTGACGACAGAGACGATGGGACCTGCTATGGCACGACCTGGGTGCTTGTGGCGAACCAGCGGCAGGTGTTCGACAGCGGCGTGTTCAAGGGTACGGCCAGTCCGCTGCGGGCCGCGCCCTGGCTGCGATTGTGGACTGACGATTACTCGAACATCTACAAGGTACTCAAGTAGGGGAGTGGTACGCGGGGAGGGAGTCTCGACGGGGCGGAAGGATGGATAGGAGCCGATCTGTCGAGCAGGCGGGTAGGAACCCGCTCTCTTCGTTCGCGGCCTCTTCTTCGTTCGCGGCCCCTTCTTCGTTCGCGGGATCGGGTATCATGGCCAAACGAATCGCCGGTGGTGGATTGTAAGATGGGGAGCAATTACGAGTTCAAGCCGAGTCCATACTCGAGCCACAGCCTGCTGCTGCAGGCATGTGGCGAAACCGCACGCGGACGCCGCGTGCTCGATCTCGGATGCGGGCAGGGGCATTTGAGCCGGATCCTGGCCGCGCGGGGCCTTGAAGTGGTTGGCGTGGAGAGGGCGGGCGGATACGGCGCGTCCGCACCCGAGGGTGTACGAATCGTAGAGGGTGATCTTGAGCAAGGGATCCCCGATGTGGGCGGGCCATTCGATGTGGTTCTGTGCGGGGACATTTTGGAGCATCTGAAGGATCCGGGCAGGTTGCTGGATCAGATCACGACGCTGTTGCGGCCGGGAGGGCGGCTGATCGCGTCGCTGCCGAACAGCGGCAATATCTACTTCAGGCTGACCGTCGCGCTGGGCCGGTTCCCTAAGGAAGACAGGGGATTGTTCGACCGGACGCATCTCCATTTCTATACATGGGACGGCTGGGAGAGGCTGCTCGGCGCGCATGGCTTTGAGGTCGAGAGCGTGCATCCCAGCGGAATCCCCGTTGGCCTGGCCGTGCCGTCGATGGACGGGAGTCTGGCGATCAGAGCGGCCGAGAGGTTGTGCCATATTGCGGCACGCGTCTGGAAGAGGCTGTTCGCCTACCAGTTCGTGGTGGCGGCCCGCCCCGTTTTCCGATGACAAGCAAACCCAAGGTCGTCGTCGTCATGCCCGCGTATAACGCGGCGAAGACCCTGCATATGACGTATCAGGAGTTGCCGAAGGACGTCGTGGACCTGGTGATTCTGGTCGACGACGCCAGCCAGGACGACACCATCCGCATCGCCCGTGAACTGGGCCTGGAGATCTTCGTCCACAGCCGCAACTACGGGTATGGGGCGAACCAGAAGACGTGCTACAGGGAAGCGCTGAAAGCCGGGGCAGGTATCATCGTGATGGTCCATCCGGACTATCAATACGACCCGGCGTTGCTGCCGGAAGTGATCGAGCCGATCGTCGAGGGCAGAGCCGACGTGGTGCTGGGTTCGCGCCTGCTGGGCAGCGATCCTCGACTTGGCGGCATGCCGTGGTGGAAATACCATGCCAACCGGTTCCTGACCGGATGCGAGAATGCCGCCTTCGGCCTGAAACTGGCTGAATATCACACCGGATACCGCGCTTACCGGCGCGAGGCGCTGGAGCGGGTGAACCTGGAGATGAACTCCGACAATTTCATCTTCGACCAGGAGATCATGGCGCAGTTTGTCGAGGCCGGGTTGGAGATCGGCGAGGTGCCGGTGCCGGCGCGTTACTTCGCGGCGGCATCTTCGGCGTCGCTTTTCCAGTCGAGCGTTTATGGGCTGTCGATTTTGTGGCTGCTGGCGCGGTTATGGATGCACCGCCATTCGATGTGGCGGCAGCGGCAGTTTGAGAGGAGCGCCAGCCGGGTGCTCCCATGACGCCTAGGCGGGTTTCCGGCGCCGCGAGGCCGGTCTGTCTCTGAACGCCAGGACGATGGCTCCGGCCAGGCCGAGCAGCGACATCAAGCCCCCAAGGAGCGCGGAGACGGGCCGGTAGCGGAATTCCACGCGATGGGTTCCCTCATCGACAACGACGCCGCGCAAGGCCCCGTAGACTTCGCGAATCCGGGCGGGGCGTCCGTCCACGGCCGCCTCCCAGCCGGGGAACGCCGTGTCGGCGAGAACCAGCATCCCGCGGCAATTGAGCTTGGCCTCGATGTTGACCGAAGTGGACTTCATTGAGGCAATCCGCGCCGAACCGGGGGAAGAACACGGCATGAGACCGGCAGGGACCGCACCAAGCATGGGCGCTCTGGCTTGCAGGTCCCAGCCGGGATCTTCGAGCGCCCGCTGCAATTCGCGCTCACTGTTCATTTGGACAGCCTCGTGGACTACCCAGGCGCGGGGCAACGCCGTCGTGTTGCGGTAGATGTTCAATCCGCTGTTGCTGCGCGAGACGAGTTCCTGGCCGGGGCGGCGGGCCTCGCGGTCGACTGAGTAGTTGACGGCTAGCAGATCCTGGATGCGTGGCACGTGGGTGTCCCGGCTGTAGAGGTTGGTGGTGACGCCGGCCAGGTATCCGCCGAGAGTGTTGACGCCATGCCAGTCGCCGAAGTTGTAGGGGATCTCCTGCTCGTTAATGTAGGCGCGGACAGGCTCTTTCTGCCAGCGGAAGAAGGCGGCGATGTCGTCGTGCTGGCTGAGCCGGGCGAGGAATCCGGGACGGTTTGGGTCCGCTTGGTTGGGCAGGTTGGCTGTGGTGACGTTGCCGATTTCGAACAGAATCAGGAACAGGATGCAGCCGATGGCCGCCGGTTTGTTCAACACGCCGCGGTCCCATGCGGTGAACAGGGCCGCGGTCAGGAATGCGGTCAGGGCGGTCAGCATGAGGGGCGCGCGGGGGTCGAACGGCTTCAGGTAAGAGGCGCCCAGGGTGAATAGAACGATGGCGATCGACAGGATGGCGCACGCGCCGGCGACCCGCCTGAGCATTGCGCGGTTGGAGGCGCGGAACAGGGCGTCAAAGCCGTAGGCAATCAGCGGCGCAAGGGCGAAGCTGAACAGAGCGATGGCGCGGGCCGGTGCGCGGGCCTTGTCGAAGACAGGCAGGACGGAGTAAAGGAATCCGTGGAAGACGTTGCTCGACGCCATCGAGAACAGCAGGCCGCCGAGCGCGAGGACGGCAAAGAAAAGGACAGTGCGCTGGCGGCGCCAGCCGGTCAGCAGCCCGAGCGCCACGAGCGAGCAGGCCGCCACGCCGATGAACGGGCTGATGTGAACCGACAGGCCGGGCGTCAGGATGCCGAGAATCGAGGCGGGCGTGAACGAAAGGCCCTGGTGGACGGTGTAGGGTATTGCTTCGCGCCAGGTGAGTGGATTGGCGGCGCCGGCCCAGCGGCTGGCCAGGCGGCCGTATTCATAGCCCGGCAGCACCTGGTAGCCGGCAGTGAGCACAGTGAAGAGAATAGTGACGAGCGCCAGTCGCAGCACCGGCCATCTGTCCGCACCTGGCCGGAGAAGCAGCGCGAACCAAGCGAATCCCACGGCGACGGTCATGTAGATGGGTACTTCATGGTGGCCGCTTAACCATGAGATACCCAGGAAGACCCCCGACAGCGCGGCGCTGGACAGCGGCCGCCGGCCCCGCGCGGCACGCAGCAGGAACAGGAATATCAACGGCGCCCAGAGCGCACCGTTGATGAGTTGCGCCCATCCAGCATCGCCGAGGTAACCGCCGAGGGCGAAGACGAGTCCGGCGGCGGCCGATGCGGGCGGGCTTCGTTTCAGGTCGCGGCAAAGAAGATAGCAGAACAGCGCGGCCTGGAAGTGGATGAGGACGAAGTACCAGTTCAGGACGCCGAATTGGATCTTGCCGTGTTTGAAGGGCATCAGCGACAAAATCCAGTTGACGGGGTAGGCCGAGCCGGTGATCTGGCCGAGCATGGGCTGGCCGGCCCATTGATGGGGGTCCCAGAGGGGCAGCCGCGAGTGGCGGATCTCGCCGGCGAGGAACTGAAATCGGGGAACCTCCATGTAGGCGAGGTCGGGGCTGTCGAGCCAGGTGTATTGATCGGTGAGGACCAGTTTCCAGTAGAAGCCGGCGCAGAGCAGCAGCAGGAGCGCTGGCCACGCGAGACGGCGCAAGGTACGGGCGGGTGTGCTGAGTCCGGCGTGCATGGATATGGTCGAGAACGTGACGGCCCTGAACGGGCAATGGAAGGCAGTATACAACAGACGGCTGGACGCCTTGATGTAGACTGATAACCGCGAGAATCCGATTCTGCCGGGAGAAGACCATGAACGAGTGGACACGTAGGAGATTTGCGCTGGTGGCGGGTGCGCCGGCGATGGCGGCACAGGAGAGGAAACTGAGAGTCGGCGTTGTCGGCGGCGGGTTCGGCACGCAGTTCTATTTCCACGAGCATCCGAACTCCGTGGTCGAAGCCGTGGCCGAACTGCGAGACGACCGCCGGGCGGCCTTGCAGAAGACATATTCGTGCGGCAAGGCGTATGGGTCGTTGGCCGAACTATTGAAGGACAGGCAGGTGGAAGCAGTCGCCTTGTTCACGCCAGCGCCCGATCATGTCCGGCACGTGCTGGAAGCGCTCGCGGCGGGCAAGCATGCCCTGTGCGCGGTGCCGGCGGCGATGACAATCGAGGAATGCCAGAAGTTGATGGAGGGGGTTAAGCGATCGGGCCTGACCTACATGATGGCCGAGACAAGTTATTTCCAGCAGTTGACCATCTCGGCGCGCAAGTTCCAGCAGGCAGGCGAGTTTGGACGGATCTACGCCTGCGAGAGCGAGTACCACCACGCCGGACTCAATTCGCCTGGCAACCCGCTGCTCTATTACAAGGGCAAGCCCACTTGGCGCTATGGCCTGCCGCCAATGCTCTACCCGACTCATTGCACGGCCCACCTGCTGAGCGTCACCGGCGAACGAATCGTCGAGGCCACCTGCATTGGCTGGGGCGACGGCGATCCGATTCTGAAAGACAATGTCTACCGCAACCCGTTCTGGAACGAGACGGCGATGTTCAAGACCGACCGGGGCACGGCATTCCGCGTTGCCGTCTGGTGGAAGGGTGCGCACCGCGGCACGGAGCGCGCGCAGTATTTCGGCGACAAAATGAGCTTCTACTTCAATCATCCCAACGGGCTGGGCCCGATGATTGTTCGCTGGAGCGAGAGCCAGGAGAAGGACAGCGCGGGATTTACGCGCCAGAGCGCCGTGCTTGAGAAGTATGAGGATCCGAAGTGGTGGGCAACGGAGATGCTGCCGGCGCCGCTGAGACATAACAGCGGGCACGAGGGATCGCATACGTTTCTGACGCATGAGTTCGTCGATGCCGTCCTGAAGCAGAGGAAGCCGGCGGTGGATGTGCATGAGGCCGTCGCCTACACGCTGCCGGGGATCGTGGCGCACGAGTCGGCTCTGCGCGGAGGCGAGCAGAAGAAGGTGCCGGCGCTCAGTTAGCCATCGAGGCTATTCGGCGAGGGCGCTGAAGATGAGCCGATAGAAGCCGGGGTGCGATTGCCAGGTCTGGGCGGTGATCATTCGTCCGTCTCGTACCGCTTCGCGTTTGTCCCAAGTGCCGCCGGCCTGGGCGACTTCGAGACGGACGTGTTCGTAGCAGGTGACGCAACGGTCCTTGACCAGACCGGCGGCCACCAGAATCTGTATGCCGTGGCAGATGGCCCAGACCCATTTTCCTGAGTCGTGGAATTCGCGGACCAAGCGGAGGAGATTCTCGTCGTGGCGGAGGTATTCCGGCGCGCGGCCGCCGATGAGAAGGATGGCGTCGAAATCGGAGGCGGAGGCGGCGGAGATGGCGAGGGTTGAATCGCAGCCATAGCCGGCGCGTTCGACGTAGGTGTCCCAGCCGGGTTCGAAATCGTGCATGACGAGATGGAGGCGGCGGACCGAGGGTGCGGCGATGACGGCCACGTCTCCGGCTTCCTGAAAACGGTGGAGGGCGTAGAGGGTTTCGTAGGATTCGCCGGCGTCACCGGTGACGATGAGGATCTTGCGGGGCATACCCAATGTTGTATCTCAGTCCAGGACTCACCCACTGGCGCCCGTTGTCATGAATGCGGAGGGGAGCCTGCTCCGTTGAAAGCCATGCCGGCAAACCGCTCCCCTGAAAATAGTATTCATTTCATCCCTCGTTGTGGCCCTGCAACCGGCCATGTCGAACACGGTCGAAAATCGCGCCGGGGACCCGCTCTCTCTCCATGAGGCACATGCGCCACTCCTGTGTTTTCGTCAAGCTATCTACGGGCGCCTCATGGTTCTCATGACGCGCGCCGGGCGCGTCGAGGACTGCGTTCGCGGTTTCAGACTAGGGGTGGATTCGCGGATTTGTAGTTGGTTTTTGAGACCCGCTCTTTGCATTCGCGGCTCCGGGGATTCGGTTGGCGGCGGCGGTTTGGATTTTGGGGCGGCGGTGGAGGCGTTTGAGGTGGTCTTGGAGGGATTTTAGGCGGACACCGGGGGGGAGGTG
>CAZLDN010000119.1:0-15552 GCA_964558355.1 uncultured Candidatus Solibacter sp. | reverse complement strand
TGCGGTGGGTCACTCTAAACGAACGCCAGTGGGTCACTTCTCGTGAGCGCCGAAGACCGGCGCGGCCTCAATTCTCCAAGCTGTTAACCCAAGCGGCGATTTAGGAGGCAGATCGTTGTGGGGGCTTCGATTGTCAATGATCAGACAGCAGGCCTAAGAATACACCAAGCGGCTTTCGGAAAACTACTCCGCCGTTGGTGGTGAAGATCCACTGGCACTATTCGAAAACCCTCGGTCACAAGGCAAGCGCAACCCGACCCCCCGCCTCCACCTACAGAAAAACGCTGCGCAGTTTGACTTCGTTCTCCAGTAGCTCCTGAGCTGGTCCTTCGTGCGAAACCTGACCACCTTTCAGAACGTACACGCGGTTGGAAATCCGAAGAACATTCCGAACCCGCTGCTCAACAACCAGAATTGTCAAACCCGTATCGCGGTTCAGTGTCTGAAGCCGCTCCAAAACGTCAGCGGCCATCTGAGGTGCCAAACCCAAGGATGGTTCATCGAGCAGAAGTATTCGCGGCTCCGACACAAACGCACTAGCCAATGCCAGGCATTGCTTCTCTCCGCCGGAGAGTATACCCGCCTTCTCGCTTGTCCGTCCTTTCAAAAAAGGAAAGATGCTCCAGACTCTGTCGAAAGCCGTGTTTGATGGCAGCTTCCCTCTGGCCGTTAGGCTTCGCAGCGTGAGGTTTTCGAACACAGTTAGATCATCCAATACGTGGTTGCCTTGAGGGACCAGTATTACCCCTCGACGGAGCAGTTCCCGAGGGCGAGCACATTCCAGATCGCGACCGTCGATCATGATTCGCCCCTGCCATGTCTTGATGCAACCGAACAGCACTTTAAGGAGCGTTGATTTGCCGGCCCCATTATGTCCAACGCAGGCTACGATCTCCCCTTGATGGACCTGGATGTCGATACCAGTCAATACTGCCTTCCGTCCATAACCGGCAACTATCCCCTCGGTGGCGATCACTGGCGAGGCGAGACTAGTCAAGGTATGCCTCCATGATGTCAGCGCGTCCAAGAACAGTGGAAGGCAAACCCTGCGCGATGACCCTCCCCTCGTCCATCACTATGACTGTATCGGCAAGATTACGAACGGCGGCAAGGTCGTGCTCGATGAACACAACAACCCTGCCAGTATCTGAATATTCTCCTAGGATTCCAAGGATCTGATCCGCAACCTCCGGGTGAACCCCGGCGACGGGTTCATCAAGAAGCATGATGCTCGGGGTTGTCAGTAGGCAGCACGCTAGTGAGAGCAGCTTCTGCTGGCCGTACGAAAGCGTTCCCACTATGTCGCCACTCTTGTCGCTTAAGTGGACTTTCTCCAGCATCTCTCGTACTCTGTCCAACTGGCCCCGGCTCCGTTGCTCGCGCGGCCACAGGGCACTGAACCAGCCCGCTCCATCAGCGGCCAGCAAACAATTATCGAGAACGGAGATCGCTTGAACGAGACGTAGGTTTTGGAAGGTCCGGCCAACGCCCATCCGCGCAATCTCATATGGCTCCGATCCACGAATCTCCCTTCCGTTAACGAAGGCGTCACCGGAGTCACTACGCAAGTACCCAGTGAGGACATTTAGCAGTGTCGACTTACCCGCTCCGTTTGGACCAATAACCGCGACGGTGCCTTGGGCAGGGAAATCAATCGTGACCTCGCGGAGGGCCCACACTCCTCCAAAACGCTTCGACAACCGATCACATCGGAGACGTCGCGTGCGGTCATCACGTACCCCCAAAGCCCTCGTGGTCACGAAATCGAGTACCTTCCTGCTATTCCTTGTGGCCGAAGAATCAAGACCGTAATCATCACGGCCCCGTAGACCACCTGCACTAAGTGTGCAGTCACTGCATTCGGAAATCCGACGAAACGAAGAAGCTCTGATAGAGTGACCAGCAGGATCGCGCCGATCATCGGACCATACCGACCGCCAGCTCCCCCGATGATCACCATTGACAGCATGTTGATGGAATCCATGACAGTAAAGCTGGACGGGTCTATGTATGTCGCATAGTGCGCAAACACGCTTCCCGCTGCGGCCGCGAATGCTGCGGATACCACAAGCACGGCCGCCTTGTATGGACGGGGGTTCTTCCCGAGGGACTGTACATAGATCTCGTCTTCCCGGATTCCATCCAGAACAAGTCCGAAGGAACTGCGCGTTATTGCCCGTACGGAGACCCAACAGATAGCGGCAAGCGTCCCAGATATCAGCAACATGCTCACCATGGGACTCCAAGGCGCTAAGGCAAACTCGGGACGAGCAATATTTGCGAGGCCGAGCGGTCCTTGGGTCAATGAGAGCCAATTGCTGAAAACGGCCTGCACAGTGATTTGGAAGCCAAGGGCCGCAAGAACGAAATAGTCGTCAACAAGACGCAGAGACGCTACGACCAAAACGGTCGACGCGACGACCGCTAGTAGAACGCCCGCGGCCAATGCCAAAAGGAATGGGACTTCAAAGCGCAGAGTGAGCAGCGCCGAGGCGTACGCCCCCAGACCAAAAAACGCGGCGTGCGCGACAGAGAGCAATCCGGTACGACCAGCGACCAGGTCCAGTGACACGGCAAGGACCACGTAAATGCTGCACAAGATGACGACATGGAGGGCGTATTCCATATCAGATAGAAACCTTGAATGGACGCTTCCTGACGATTCCGTAGGGCCTGAAAGCAAGGACTACGAGAAGAATCGCGAATACAGGCGCATCCTCCCAGCCGCCGGAAAAGAGAAGCCCAGCGACGTGCTTCACCATTCCAATGAGGAGTACTCCGAAGAGGGCTCCGTAAACTGTACCAATACCACCAACGATGACTCCCGTGACTGTGGTCAACAAAACACCAATCCCCACGGTGGGCGTCACCGCCGTCTCGTAGGCGTTGAAGAAGCCCGAAAGTCCGGCCAAGGCGGAAACCAGCACCATGGTTGCAAGATGAACGAGACTGGTGTTGATTCCGTGAATATCGGCCAGCACTGGATCTGATGCCACCGCCCTCATCTGAATGCCGGGCTTGGAACGATGCATGAGCATCCATACGAGGCCGGAAAGGAACAGAACAACGCCCCAGGTGGCGACTCGGAACTGAGTAGTTGACGCGCCAAGAACACGAATCGAGTGGAGTTGCCCCGGTCTGGCTGTGAGAATGTCGCTACCCCATACAATGCCTATCGTATTCTGCACGACGATCAACACAGCGAGAGAAGCGAGAAGCTTCACCGCGGCGGATGAGCCGTGCTCTCGGAGCCGTCTGTACACGAGAACTTCAATCGCTGCTCCGAGCGCCGCACCCGCTAAAGTGGACAAGACTGCTGCGACAAGAAGCCCTGTAGGCTGAGCGCGCACAAATGAGAGACCGACATACGCCCCAACGAGGTATGTAGCTGCGTGGGCAGCATGGAGAAAGCGAGATGTGCGCCAGATAATGCTCAGCCCGATTGCCAGAAGGCCCAACGAGAAACCGGCTGACAGGCCGTTCATTACCGTTTGAGCGTTAGGCATAATCATGCCGGTGACTGAATCTCCTCTGCCAGGCGGTCACTGACGAAGCCCATGCTGGCGTGGATGCCGGGACTCATTTCGTCGAGCCTGTTTGCGTAGCAACGAAGCAGTTCCAGACCCTCAGACGGGGATCGCCCCAGTTGTGGACAAAAGTGCTTGACCCACAGCCACTGCATCTGCTCTGTCGGCAACTCGTCCAGGTCTCTTATCCATGGCTCTCGGGAGCACAGCAAGCTATAGGCCGGCGCACCAGGCACGACAAAGAGGACGGCTGAGTTGATCCTGTCGAGGATTGCGGTGTGGACCAACGTCTCGGCAAACCGAAGAGTGTTGTCTAGGGACTGGATAGTCTCGCCGGCACACCCCAGGACGAATCCCGCCTGAATCCGCAAATCGAAGTCGATGCAGTTTTGAATTGCTCTTCGATGGGCTACCAACGAGGTGCCGAGACCGTTCAGGCTCTGGATGCGATCATCGGCCGAGTCGAAGCCGATGTAGACGTTCTTGGTTCCTACGGCGCGCAAACACGCAGCCAATTGCCGCGACAGTCTGCTGCTCTGGGAGTAGAAGGTCCAATGGAATCTGTAATCATTCCATCCGTCGCTACGTTCAATCGCAGATCGTAGATCGAGGAGCATGTCCATCTGCGTGCCAACATTGTCGCCATAGCACTTGAGGAGCACATTTGCATTCGGCCGCACCCCAGTGGAACGCACCAGTCGCAGCGCCTCGCTCACGATTGCATCACCAGTTCTTCGAGATAATGGGTCGTTGAGGGAACAATAGGCGCACCAACCGCCCTCCGGTCGCCCCTTGCGCGCCAACATTGCTTCCCGATACCCGCAGCCGAAATGCGTGAACACGAGAAAGGCGGCATCGACGGTGGAGTCCAGTTGGGCTCGGAACGTGTTCCAGTAAGGCGATAAGCCGCCTCGGATCAATCCAAGATCAAGCGGCAGGAACTCGTCGTAGCGCCAGACGCTGCGACTGGCCTCATTATTGAGAATCTTGCCGCCGCTACGCCAGCTAAGATTCGGAATTGCTGTTAGATCAGAACCATTCTCAATTGCGTTAAGGAGTGCCGCGAATGCCAGCTCGCCATTTCCTCGAATTACGAAGTCTACGAGCCCCTCACGATTCCTCAAGATTTGATCAGCCAGCGTCGTGGCATGCGGACCGCCCAGGACCACCTGTGCCCCTCTGGCCTTCGCCATCTTGGCCACCGCAAGGACACCCCGGTAATTAAGGGCGCTGCTTGCTGAAATCCCGACGACATCTGCTGCCGGTCGGTAGTCAATGCCGTAATGCAGATCAACGACGGCCAACTCCTTCACTGGCTGCGTCGTTTGGACGTGAGTGCCAATTGTGAGCAAGCCAACGGGGTAATAGGCGCCGTCATTCGCACCACGTCCGTAGTCCGCCGGCACTGAAATCAATTCAACTCGCATTGTTCGGGCGCTCTTTCAAGGTTTGAACCGAGGCTTGTGTGACACGCGCTTTCCCTGAGGCCCCGGCACTGTCGGTTCTACGCATTTGCCATCGCGCCACACCGTGACCGGACCGTCCGCAGAGACTGTGAGGATTATCGCCTTGCCTTTCAGGTCAGAACTTAGTGCAAGGGCACTATGATGTCGAGTACCTTTCCCAATCAAGTTCAGCCGATTCGCCTTATCCTCATCGAATGGAGGACACAGAATCACGTCCCCGTCTTTATCGACCATCCAAATCTCCGTCTTGGACAAGACACACCGTCTGACCGAAACGGCGATCGGGCCGTTGTTCTTCAGAAAACGAATCTCTGTAGCCCCATCAAGTGCGGCGAGCAATGCGTACGTCAGTATCCCCTCCCTCAACTCAGGGCCGTTTTCCCCCGGCTGCACACGCCACGTCGGGTTAAGAGGAGGTAGCCTCTCGTCCTGAGCGCTTGGTGCCCGCAGAACCATCAGCCCACCGTGACCCAAAGTGACAAGTGCTTCACACAAGTCAGAAATAATATCGCATGCGTCAGCCCGAGTGTTTTGTGAAAGTTCGGCGAACGGTCCCGTCCGAAGTTGACTAAGTAGAAACTGCTTGAACACGTCCTCGTCCGTTAAGTACTCCTTCTCCTTCCACATACCAACACTCTTCAGCCGCTCACCCTCGTACTGGAGCAGAACTGACTTGTCGTGCGCAAACAAGATCAACCCGGTTCTATCCGCCAACACGGCAACGGTGGTCGAACTCTGTTGCGTTATTTTCTTGAGCGCTCTGCGAAGCTGAAACTCTGTGGTAATGTGGTCACCGGTCGCAGGATAGTGGTCGGTGATTCGAACAATGCTTGTTGGCAAAGGCCACAGCAAGTCGGGAGCCTCCTCCAGGAACAAGGCAACGTCCCAGGGCTGAAGAGGTAAGTCTGTTGTCTTGATCCACTTCGCCATCGCATCTGCCACGTCCGGAGAGTCGGGTGGGTCTGGTAAGCCTTTCCGCAGCCACTTCTCCTCGAAACTCATCCACTGAGTTCTAAGATCACCGACGATCTCTGGGAGGAAGCCCGAGGATTCAGAGTCAATTCGCTCCCAGCTGAAGCCGAATATGAAACAGAAGCGCATTGGGCGCCCTTCATGAGTCAGGTTGACGAGACGACGGGCCATGTCTAGAAGAAAGCGCACCCGCACGAAGCAGACGCTAGGCACAGCCGAGGCGGTCAGGGAAGATGGCGATACAAACTGGGCTAGCTCGTGTAGCTCGCCTGGGGCTCCATAGTCGTGGCGCTGAGAGTCGAATTGTTCATATGCCAGTCGAATCGCTTCGAGAGAGTCCTTGAACCCCTGAACCTTTGCAAGACTCGCTGATACACCGATCCATTGGTCCAGCACTTCACTCGGAAGCGGTTGTTCCGAGACGAGCGAGAGAGAGCTGGCGGGAAGGTCTGGTGCGACTTCGTCACCTAGCTGGTTCGACGAGTCCGCAACAGGCAGAATGCCTGGCATTCTCATGGTGTAGAAGAACTCTCCTGCGTGCCCGTGGTTGCAATAGAACGACAGCCAACAAACGCTCAAAAGCCATAGCTCGAACTCCTCAATTGCGGTGACCGCAGCATCGGTAATCTGTTTACTATGGGGCAACTTCAGCCACCCCTTGAAAAGATCAGACGACAGAAGAGAGAACGCATGGCGGGAGACTCGGCGCAGGATCGTTTTTCGGCTCTGCGACATGAGGATCTCACATTGCCTCTTGGCACCAGGGTCCGCATGACCTGCTAGTACTCTGTCGGCTACTGCTGACCAAGTCTCGCGCTGATCGGACCACAGGTCTGAAATGTCGCGGCCGATGAAGAGATCAGCGGTTCCCAGTTGACGCTCCGGGCCAATTCTGGAGGTTGGTTGATCGACAAAGTGCACGGAAAGCGCCGACAGGCGTGTGTTCGCCAGGAATAGTTGATTGATACTCTCGGACTTGTGGACGAGTTCACGCATGTAGATCTCGTGGAGCGTCTTGTGGGCCTCCACGTCGGGTGCCTTTCGCAGGAGGCCTCCGGATAGCCCGATCAAGGTCTGACGGCCATTGGTTTGGTACAACCCTCGGAAGTTCGCAGCGACATAGCGAACCGCCTCGATTCCTTTCGGCCGGGGCGTTGTGGGGATGGCCATTTGCTGACCGTCTGCACCCGTAGTGTCAATGGCGATGCCAGCGTCTGCAAAAAAGCAAGCTATGTACAACTGTAGGCGGCCGATGTGATTCTCTAATCCCTGCCACACCTCGCTTCCATTTCGCTTTTTAGAATCGATAGACATCCTCAAGTCGTTGAACAAAGCAGCGTTGCCATTGAAAAGGGCGGTCAGATACAGATTCAGAAGATCGCCGATCGAGGTGTTCTCCTCGCTGACCACCAGATCCGGAGAACTTTCAATATGGTTTGAATTTTCCATTCGTCACTCTCACCACCGAAATGGGCTTTGAAACCTCTCCGCGAGAGTCGAACGTCATCGTGCCGCCAACTCCAGGAAAGTTCTTGACCGAGTAGAGGGCTTTTTTGATCTGTTCGCCAGCAGTAAGCCCTTGACGGAAGGGTGAGGCAATCAAGTACACAGCGTCGTACGAATTGGCCGCAATGAAGTCAGGAGCGGTACCGTACTTCGCCGTGTAAGACTCGACGAAAGACTTAACGCTGCCGTCCGCGCTTTCCGGATCGAAGGTAGCACTGGCGCTGATTAGACCCTCGGCCGCGAGGCCAGCGATGTCCAGGAGCTTCTGACTGATTGCCCCAGGGCTCGCCAGAAACTGGGTTGTGAAGCCGACCTCCTGCGCCTGCCTGAGAATCAGGCCCAGCTCTTGATCGAGGCCGGCGAGGTATACAGCCTTCGGCTTCTTGGTGCGCAGGCGCTCGATCTCGGACCTATAGTCGGTCTTCCCTTCCGCGAATGGCTCGGAGACGGTGACATGGCCGCCCCGGTTCTCCATCGCTGCAGAGAAGTCATTTGCGTACGATAGGCCATTCGCCGATGTGGAATGTAGTGTGGCGACGTCAGTGAGGTGGAGTCGTTTGATGGAAGTTTCAGCCAGGGCCTCGGCCTGAGATCGCGCACTCTCCCGATTCCTGAAGATGTAGTCGCCAGCATCGGCAATCTGGTCGCTACCCGCTGCGGTTGTCAAGAGGACGACGCGGCGTTCATTGGCCGTGGGCGCACAGGTCAGTACTTCGTCACTGAGGACGAATCCGATGGCGACTTGTACACCGTTGACGTCAATCAACTTCCTGAAACCAGAGAGCGCTTGAGTGGCGGTGGATCGGGAATCCTCTACGACAAGCTGAATTGGAGAACTCTTGAACGGTTCTTCCGTGTTGAGCTTGTCAACTCCTAGTTGCATACCGTTTAGGGCCCTTTGCCCATACGTGGCTCCACGTCCGGTCAGGGCCAACACCACACCTATCTTGTTGGGCTGGGGGGATGATCCGAAGCGACACGAAGGCAGAAGTAGAGCGACGAGCGCAACCAGAACATAACCCCACACGTTGAAGGCCCCGCCTACTGACCTCCCGGAGGTGGGAGTCCGAGTTTCAGTGCAGTATCGTATATTCTTCGTTTGGCTCGCCTTATGCATCCTTACTCCTCGAAAGCCGCCTGACGAATGCTGACCAAGAGTCTGCTCTGGCGACCCGCGTTCGACCGTCTGGCGAAATCCTGATGATATCGCAAGTGGCTCATGAAGTTCGGGCTAATGCGCGGGAAGGGATTGGATCGAGGACTTCGACGTTTGAAGCGCTCGAGCTAGAGCCGGACCTGCCCGCTCTCGCAAGGCAGTCAGCGCAGCGCTTCGGCTGGTGCTACGATCTCGAGCAACGGTTCCAGCCATCGCCGGTCCACGGCCGCGCCGTAACCATCCCAGGTTTCAATCGCGACTTTGATCCGGGCGATCTCGGCTTCCATGAAAACGAACTCCTTTGCGGGGATTTCAAGCGCCGGGTTCCACACCGTCCGTTCTTGCCCGTTCACGAGTTCACGCTTCAGTTCGATGGCATGCTCCTCGTCTGCATCGAGAGCGAGTTTGTCTTGCACCGCCCAAATCGCGCGAATAGAGCCGACGTCTGCCCGCTGCGCGCCCAGTAGAGCGTGCAGGTTCAGACGCTGGGTGTGGTCCAGAGTCAACTTCATCGGTTTGTCCTTTCAGAAACTACGGATTGGTATAGAGCAGGACGTGGCCGAGCGTCGTGCCCGAAGGTGTCTTCACTTTGATGACGCCGGCCCATCCGTTCGGATTGGTGGCGCCCATGAGTTCGGCCAGGCGGTAGCCGTTGCCGGTACCGCCAGCGATGATCAGTTCGCCTCCTGCGGTGACTTCGAGGAGGCTATGATCCGCGAGGTTTGAACCGGGGCCGTACACGCGCAACGGCGACTCCGCGTTGTCCATCGCGGAGATCACGACCGCGCCGCAGGCGATTCCGGCCGCCACGTTCGCCGTCTGCGAGGCCCACGTCCGGGCGTACCCAATCTTCGGGTCGTTGCCCTGCTGCAAGCACGCGCCCCACAAGTAAATCGAACCGGTGGTCCAGTCGTCGCCGTTCGAGTCGTACTGGCGCACCACGATCCAAAGGCCGGTCTGCCCGCCGGCCAGTGTGCCGGTGATCTTGAATCGCTGCCACGCGGTCGTGAGCACGATCTGCGTCGGCCCCGCCAGGTATGCACCATAGGCGTTGTTGACGATAGCGAGAGACACCTTCCGGGTGCCTGACGCGACCTTCGCCCAGACGTAGAACGTGTACGTGCCGCCGTCCACGAGTCCGGCGATCTGCTGCTGGATGATCGGCGTCGCCGTGCTCGCGGTCACCGTGTCGGCGGTCGTGTTGCCGTCTGGAGCGGCGATGGCGTTCGCGGTGGCAGAGCAGGATCCGCCGTTCTTGTCCCAGGTCGCGACGGTGAAATCCTCCGAGTACTTCGCCATGTTCTCGAAGGCACTTCCAATCGTCTGGTACGGGCCGCAGTCAATCGGGCCAGTGAAATGGTCGCCGGCCTGGTTGGCGGGAACGTAGCCGAGCGAGTTGGTGATCTCGCCCACCGCTGGCGCCGCCGCCGCGATGATGACGTTGACGCGGTCGTTCGGAGAGTCGTCCGTTGCGCTGATCGTCACCCGCGATCCCTCGATCAGGTTGAGCGCGCGGCGTGTTCCGATCGCCGTTCCAGCTTTTTGGATTGTGAACGGCAGCGTTCCTGAAACGATGTCGGTGGCGACATGGGTGTGGGCGGGAAGGTCGCCAGAAACCAACGTTGTCGAGCCCGTGACGCGCCCCTTGGCGTCGACGGTGACCTTCGTGTATGTTCCTGCCACCACGCCCGTCGACGCCAACGAGGCCACCCCTGCCGCCACAGCGAGCCCGCCTGCCGGGTCGATCTGGACAATCCCCTTGCTGGTGATCGTGGCATCCGGGTATGAGAATGCCCCGAACGTCTGGCCAACCGCGAAGTCGATGATCGCGTCCATCGCCACGTGATTGCTGGCGTTCAGAGCCATCCCGAGGTCGCCCAAGTTATCGGCCTTGCGCCACTTCACCGCGCCGAGGTTGGGTAGGCGCACCAGACCGGTGGCCGCCTTGTTTCCCGTGCCAAACTCCGCGCCGTCTTGGAGCGTCTTCAGGCCGGTGATGGTGACCGCGCCGTTCTTCAGAACGTAATTGCGCGCCGCCGCCGTGCCGAGGTCGCTCTCGATAGCGATGACAGCGGATTGCAGTGCCGTCAGGAAGCCGGAGACCATGTTGGCCCGGATGGTCGAGCCGTTCTGGTGCACGGCGGCCACCGTCCCGAACGTGCCCCGCTGGCAGCCGGTGAATTGGCTGGCGGTCTTCGCCGTGTAGACGATCAGCTCGTTGTCGATCGAGAGGATTCCGTAGGTGGCGGCGAAGCCGAGGGATGCGGACACCACGCTGATGGTAGAGTCACCCACGCCGATGGCGTTGGTGGCCGTGGTCTCGAGTGGCTTCGCCTGGAACGCGTCCACTGGCGTGAACAGGCTCGATGCGTCGTCGATTGTAGTTGGAAAATTAGCCATTGAGGACGCCCCCGTTACATGGGAACTGGTTCAGCGCCCCGTCGGCCTCCGGCGCGAAAGGCACCGCGACGACGACGGGCTCCGCCCTTGCTGCCCGCGGCTTGTAGTAGATGGCGCTCTGCGCCTGGCCACCGCTACCGAGTGCCAGAGGGATCGGTCGGCTGTTCAGGCAGAACTGGTCGAAGGCCCAGAAGCAGAACGAGTACAGTCCGCGATTGCGCCACATGCCGTAGGCCTCGCGCATCGGCGGATCGGGCGGACCGTAAATACCGACGAGGTACATGCACTCCGACGGCGGGCGGCCGAGTTGCAGTGGGAACTCGAGCGTCTGGCGCATGCGGACGGCGTTCTTCTGCCAGACGTCGTAATCGAAGCCTTCCGAGCGGAAGTACTTCACGCCGTAAGCCGAGGTTTTCCATTCGTTGGGCAGGTTCACGTGGAAGTTGAGCGCGCGGAATGCCGGGTCTGGCGCGGGCTTGCCCTGGTTGGCGTCGAGGGGCCAGAGGCATTCGAAGACCGCCGACGGATGGAAGCGCCGGACGTAGCCGATCACTTCCGCGCAATACTCCCAGATGCGGTCGCGCAGGAAGTTGGCCGCGTCGATGTCGTTGTTGGGATCGTCGGTGTTGGCGAGGAAGCGGTGCAGCGGCCGCCCGTAGCGGGCATGGAACGCCGCCTTCGTGTCGTCATCGTAGAACGGCATGCCGGAGGCATTCGGGAAGTACCACCACTGCGTCTCGCCGAACTGAAGCACGATGGGCAGCCCGGCGGCGGCGATCTGGTCGGCGCACTCCTTGTACATCTGCTTCAGGTAGTTCCGCACCCGCGTGCCGAAGTGCATGTGATGAGAAGGGATGGGCAGGAAGACCGGCTCGCCGTCCCAATAGCGCGCAACCATCGCGGCAGGCGGAAGGTACACCTCCATCGAGAATGCGAAGCTGGCGTCGATGCCCGCCAGTTTGAACTGTCTGGCCAAGTCTCGAATCCAATTGCGCGCGCCTTCGGTCATCACCGGCGAGATCGTGTCGATCATCTCCCAGTCGCCTTCGGCGCCGGGCTCGTGAAGCGGCGGACTCCCCTGGCTGACCGACAACTGCGGGCTGGCCACGATCGTGAAGACATAGCTCGGCGCGCGCGAACGGATGAGGATCGAGTTCCCGTCGCTCGTGCACCAGACTCCGGGAAACGTCACGTTGATCATGGCGCGCAGGTGGGCCGCGATGTCCTTCGTCTCCAGGCCCGCGCCGGGCGAAAAGTAAAGCGTCGTGCCCGCGAGGTTCACCCACAGAGGTTCGTCCGGCTGCCAGGCGCCGATGCTCACGGTGCAGTTTGGGTAGGCGGCGCCGGTGCGGCGGCGCTTGTTGTTCCAGAAGACGCTCATGTAGACGTCGGCGTGGCCGCGGAAGCCGAGCTTCTCAAGGTGCCACACATGCCAGGCGGGCGGCTTCTTGTAGCCGTGATCGGTGCCGAAATCCATCGCGAGCGATACGTCGGGATAGACGCGCGGCGGCGCGGGCGGATCTTGCGGTTCGAGCGGCCACAGGTAGTCGAAGTAGAAGTAATAGCCGTTGCTCGACGGGTGCTTGTCGAACAGCGCGCGGATCTCGACAGTGTGCGTGCCTGCTGGAACCGCGCCGCCGACCTTCTTCATCGCGGCGAGGCCGTTGTAGTCGTTGAGGTAGAGGTCATGGATCGCGGGCGTTCCGCCGTCGATGGACACCTGAATCCTGCCTGCATTCCGGCCGAGCCATGTGCCGAGGTAGAGATCGTGCGCGCGCGGGTAGGAGTAGCGGATGATGACCTGGCGCAAGTCTTGCGCATCGTTGGGAGCGCAGCGCTTGGCGTGGCCGAGCGACCACCACTGCGTGGGCCAGCCCGCGCCGTAGGCGTAGTTCTCCCAAAAGCCCGTGTACCGGCAGCGTCCGTCGGACTCCTCGATGCGCGGGGCGTCGCCGCCGACTTTGAGCGAGCGGTCGCCGGTGACCGCGATGTTCGAGATGGCTACTTGCCACTCGACGTCGGAGCGCGTTCCCGTGATCGTCGAGATGCGCTGGATGCGTGTCCCGGCGGGCCACGCCTGGGGAGCGGAAGAGTCCTCGCCGCGACGGACGAGCACACGGTAGTACCAGGTGGTTGGATCTTCCAGGTCCGGCATGACCAGGCCGAAGTTGGCCAGACAGTTGATGCGCTCTTCGAGGCTGCCGCTGCCGATGTAATACTTCGCGCCGCCGAGCATGGCCTCGGCGCCGGCCACATGCCATTCCTCTTCCGTACCTGGGGGCGATGCCAACACAGCTTCGTGCAATGAGCCTCCAGCGGCGAGGCCGAACTCGACATCCTCGAATCGCGGAGCGAAGGTCAGATGGACTGTGACAATGTCGTTGGCAGGGACGGCGACGAGGGTGTTGCGATCTCCATTCCGGTAGCCCTGGAGTGCAGCGAAGGGAAATGTGAACTGGTAGAGGCGATTGTTCCCGGCGCCTTCGACCGCGGTCGAGAACGCGCTGGCCCCAAACGCTTCCGCATTGTTCTCGATGCGCACGATCTGGTTGCCGCCGTCAACGGAGACCCGCACGGGGATGCCGTTGGCGTCGCGCCCGTACTCGCCGAGTTGCCCCACCAAACGCAGTTTGAGCTTCGCGGAGGTGTTGGTCGTCGAGAATATCTCCACGGCGAGGGTGTTGGGCTGGTCGCCATAGTCCGGCTGTGGGCTGTCCACCATCCGGTTCTTGAGGACACGCCCGAAGTGCCGCGCGCGGGGCAGGACCCGGCACATGATCGTGTACAGCGCTCCGTAGTGCTGCTTGGTGAAATAGGCGGTGAAGGTCCCCGGTCCAGCGTCCAGGACTTTGACAACCTCATCGTTGGCGCCGCCGATGTCGACGCCGACGTAGTCGCCCGGGCGGATCTCCGCGGAGGAGGCCACCTGTGCGGTGTAGATGCCCGGCACGAATCTGCTCAAGGTCGCCGGCGCGGAGCCGCTGTTGGTCGACACCTCGGCCGGGCCGTTCTCACCAGGCTCGAGAGCGACCGTGATCACGTTCCCGGCGGCGGTGCAGTCGACCAGAAAGCTGGAGAAGCCAACCATGAAGGCCAGCCGCGAGGCGATGTCGGCGGCATCGGTGGCGGCGTCTTCGCGAATTCCCGCGCCGCCGCTGTTGACCAGCAGGTAGTGCCAGAAGTTCGGGTCGCCCTGCCACCAGATGGCCTGCTCGCAGGAAAGCCTCGATGCTGGCGATCTCCACGCGGCAGCGGTCCAGTTCACGCTGCCACTTGTCCTCGCTCTGCGGCGACCACGTCGAAACTCCGACCGTCGGCATCAAGCGTCGCCTCCTTGCCACTGAACTCCATGAACCGCCGGCAAATGACATCGCAGTACTTCGGTTCGAGTTCGATCAACCTCGCCTGGCGGCCGGACTTCTCGCAGGCGATCAGCGTTGTGCCTGACCCGCCGAAGGGATCGAGCACCGTGTCGCGGCCCTTGCTGCTGTTCCTGATGGCCCGCTCGACCAACTCGACCGGCTTCATCGTCGGATGGAGGTCGTTGACGTGCGGCTTCTTGATGAACCACACGTCGCCCTGGTTCCGGTCGCCGCACCAGAAGTGCTGCGAGCCTTCCTTCCAGCCGTACAAGATCGGTTCGTACTGGCGCTGGTAGTCGGACCGCCCCATCGTGAAAGTGTTCTTCGCCCACACGACGAACGTGGACCAGTGCCCGCCCGCCTCGCGGAATACGCGCTGCAACGTGTGGATCTCAGACGAGGACATGCAGACGTAGATCGCGCCCTTGGTGACGGTCAGCATGTTCACACAGGCGTCGCGCAGAAACTGCTCGAAGTCGGATCCGAGATTGTCGTTGGCGATCGTCCGGTTGGTGCCGCGGAGCTTGTCCTTCATCGTCGAGCCGTAGTTCACGTTGTATGGCGGGTCCGTGAAGACCATGTCCGCCAGGCCGCCGTCCAGGAGCTTCTCGACCACATCCAACTGCGTCGAATCACCGCACAGCAAGCGGTGGTTGCCCATCACCCACACGTCGCCGGGAGCAGACACCACATCAACCTGCGTCTCCGGGACGGCATCTTCGTCCGTCTTGCCTTCGACGGTCTGTTCGCCACCAGCCAGGATCGCCTCGAGCTCTTCGTCCGTGAAGCCGACCAAATCGAGATCGAATGCGTCTTCCTTCAGCGACTCGAGTTCGACGCGCAGCATGTCGTCATCCCACCCGGCGTTCAACGCCAGCTTGTTGTCCGCGATGATCAGCGCACGACGCTGCGTCTCGGAGAGGTGGTCCAGGACAATGACCGGCACCTCGATCATCTTCAACTTGCGGGCGGCCAGCAGGCGAGCGTGCCCGGCGATGATCACGCCATCGGCGCCCACGAGAATCGGATTCGTCCAGCCAAACTCCACGATGCTGGCGGCGACCTGGGCGATCTGCTCGTCGCTGTGCGTCCGCGCATTCCGTATGTACGCTTCGGCACTCGCGAGAAGTTACCAGGTTCGCTCGCCAAAAGTTACCCACCAA
>CAZLDN010000118.1:0-15587 GCA_964558355.1 uncultured Candidatus Solibacter sp. | reverse complement strand
GCCACATGGATGTGCGGCGGCTCCCGCCCCTCCATGCTGAAGAAGAAGAACCGATACCCACGAACTCTCAGCAGAGCGGGCACCCTATAAGTCTACCCCCGCTGACTACCTAACGACTCGGCATCAGCGGCGGGGCGGAGCGCTGTCCGCTGCATGCCGTTGTTAGGCGGCGCTCACTGGGCTGACTTCTCAGATGCATCGGGGCCCTCTTCCGAGGTGGTCCTCATTCGTCGTCCCTCGAACCTTTGGAGGAAATGATCGAGCATCAAGGGGATCTCCATCATCATCATGTGCGCCTCCTTTGACGAACCGCCGAATTCTTCCATGAACGGACCACGACTCATCATGGTCTTGGCGACACGACGAAGACGCTCGATTGCCCTCTGGGCTGCCTTTGAGTCGCCATCCTTCATTTCACGATAGGCCTCGATGATTATTTCGTAGAGCCAGGGAAAATCGTCGCGCATGAGTCCGCCGAACATGAGAAGCGCAATGGGACCGTCGCCTTCATCAGACACCATATGCGCCATCTCATCGAACATCATGGGATGGAAGCGTCTCATCATGCGGCGACGTGAACGCGGGGCCTGCTCGGACACTGTGGCCTCGAGATCTCGGAAGCGCGAGTCTAGACCACGTACACCGGTGACGAGCTCCTCAAGGATCTCGTTTTGCGGCCTCACGTGTTTCTCCGTCGGGGCCTCTTCGGGGATGGACGCCAGTTGCTTCTCGAATTCGGGCCACAGTGCTTCGAACAGCTGTTTGGCGCGTGCCTCAGGAATGGACTGATCTTTCGCTGAATTGAGTGACTGGATGACCTCCCCCAGGCCACTCTTCTCGACCTTCTTGGCTTGGAACTGTGCGAGTGGGCCGGTGATGTCACCAATCCCGAGGTTGAAGAGGAGAGGGATGACCTTGGCGCCTTGCATGGACTTGGCAAGCGCTCCCGCCTCGAACAAGACCCAGGGTGACCCGACGTTCTCCGGCGTCACGCAGATAATTCCGAAGTTCGAGGCTTCGAGTTCCTTCGCCACGGCTTGCGCCCAGCGGTCACCGGCGGCGACATCGGCCTCGGACAGCCAAGGCTCCACATAGTGGAGAACAAGGGGTAGCCAGTCCCGAAGCGCCAGTGCGAGCGCCTGACTACGTTCTCCGCTCCAACTGATAAAGACTTTCATCTTGGTTCCTCTCTGCGTCTCGCCTCAGACGGACCTGGTTTGGGCCGCATAACTCTTGTCTAGGCTGATCTGCATTAAACCGGGCCTGGTCGGCCTAAGACGAAGTCGCCGACGGCGAACCCGGGCGGCAACCGCTTTGAGTGTAACGACTTCTTCCATGTCCAACAACCTTTCTCCCAGTCTTAGGCCGACCGGTCAGTCCGGATAATCCCGTCACTCTCGCTGGAGGCGGCTTTCCGCAAACGGTCGAGGGGTCCACGGCCCCCTCGACCGCCACGATTCAACACGCGCAAACCACTGTGGCCTGGACATCCTTGTGTCCCAGGGTTTCATGGGCGGTTCGAAGCATACCACACGCACCCCGGCAATCACCTCGCACAACCTCCGCTTTACAGTTAAGTAGCATATATGTTACCATACGGACGTGGCGGAGATCCAAATCGCCGAGCACTTGGATGCGTTCGGCCGCTCTGCCTTCGCCCGTTGATTCGACCACCTGGATGCCGTTGCGGCGGCTCGTGTCACGATTGTGTTGACTCGCTTGAGTCACGGCAACTTCTCCAATGTCGAGGGCGTAGGCGCGGGAGTCTTTGAATTGAAAATCGACTGCGGACCAGGCTACCGGATCTATTTCGGCAAGGATGGCGAGCGGATTGTGATCTTGCTTGGCGGGAGCACGAAGAAGCGGCAGAGTGTGGCGATTGAGGACGCGCAGGCAGCTTGGATCGATTTCAAGCGGCGCAAATGGAGGAAGGAGTAATCCCATGGCATTGACGAAAGAATTTCGTGAAACGGTCCAGGACCGCGCCCGGCGCGATGCCGGGTTCCGGAAAGCGTTGCTCACCGAGTCGGTAAACGCCTACCTCGACGGCGACGAATCGACGGGCCGATCAGTCCTGCGGGATGTCATCAATGCCACTACCGGCTTTGAGCAACTCGCCGAGGATCTTCAGAAATCGAGCAAGAGTCTGCACCGCATGCTCGGGCCGAAGGGCAATCCGAATACGTCCAACTTCTTCGCCATCCTTCAGGCCGTGCAGAAACGCCTCGGAGTGCGGCTGACCGTCCGCGCGGCCTAACCGCATCAGCCTCCGCCGCGCCCCCCGATTCTTCGGACCGGCCGCGTCCTGGTGATATGATGCCCCCATGGCATCAAAGCAGAGCATTCTATCCGCAATGAAAGAAATCGGCATCGTCCCTGTGGTCCGCACACCCTCGGCCGAATCCGCCTTTAAGGCCATCGAAGCCATCTACGCCGGCGGCATCCGCGCCGCCGAAGTCACCATGACCGTCCCCGGAGCCGTCAAGGTCCTCGAACAGCTCGCCGACAAGTTTGGCGATAAGATGGTCCTCGGCGCGGGCACCGTCCTCGACCCCGAAACCTGCCGCATCTGCATGTTGGCCGGCGCTCAGTTCTTCGTCACCCCGGCCCTAAACCTCAAAACGATCGAAATGGCCCAACGCTACTCGAAGCCCATCTGCCCCGGCGCTCTCACACCCACCGAAGTCCTCACCGCCTGGCAGGCCGGCGCCGACATCGTCAAGGTCTTCCCTTGCGACAACGTCGGCGGAGCCAAGTACATCAAGGCCCTCAAGGGACCCTTCCCGCAGATCGAAATGATCCCCACCGGCGGCGTCTCCCTCACCACCGCGGGCGACTTCCTCAAGGCCGGCGCCTGTGCCGTCGCCGTCGGCGGCGAACTGGTCGATGCCAAGACCATCAAGGCTGGCACATACGAAGTCTTCACCGAACGCGCCAAGCAGTTCCTTGAAGTCGTCGCCAAGGCCCGCGAAGAGATGAAGGCGGCCTGACCGGCTACACTATTTCAAGGAGGCCGCGAACGAAGAGAGCGGGTTTCCAGGCGCGACTTTCGTGGATTATTCTGGGCCGGCGGCCCACGGACATTCCAATTTGTAAGGGGCGGAAGCGCCCCCTTTGTTACAATCGGCATAAGGTACTCACTATGGCGATCAGTCAGGATCTGCTCGAAATTCTCGTCTGCCCGGTCTGCAAGGAATCCGTTGCCCTCACCGAGGACGGCCGCGGCTTGAAATGCCCGGCCTGCCGCCGCGTCTACCCCATCCGGGACGACATCCCGGTGATGCTGGTCGACGAAGCCACAGTCGAAGACTGAGCCTTCAAATGGCCGCTGTCCTCGACGAGTTGCCGCCCGGCGCGCGGGTCCTCTTCATCCGGCTCCGCTCGTTGGGCGATTGCGTCCTCACAACGCCCGCGCTCGCCCTTCTCCATGCCCATCGCCCCGGCCTCCGCGTCGCCGTCATGGTCGAATCCCGCTTCGCCGGCGTCTATGACGGCAATCCGGACGTCAACGAAATCCTGTCCCCGTCGCGCTGGCTCGCCTATAAATTCAAACCCCATCTCACGGTCAACCTCCACGGCGGTCCGCAGAGCGCCCAGATGACTCTCGCTTCCCTTGCCCGCCACCGCGCCGGATTCGGCCACTACCGCCATCGCTTCGCCTACAACCTCCACATCCCTCGGGCTCAGGAAATCCTCGGCGAAGAACGCACCGTCCACACCGCCGAACACGTCGCCAGCGCCCTGTTCTGGCTCGGCGTCCCGCGCCAGGAGATTCCCCGCGCGTCGCTCTATACATCCGGCCCGCGCAAAGTGCCGCGCGCCATCATCCACCCCTTCGCCTCCGCTCCCGAAAAGGCCTGGCCCGTGGACCGTTTCGTCGCGCTTGCCCAATGGCTGCGCGATGATCTGAAACTCCCGGTGACCATCATCGGCGCCGAATCCGACGACTTCTCGCCGTTCACACAGTTCGAACTCCTCCGCGGCGCCGGCCTGAGTGACCTGAAACGCGCCATCCAGTCCGCCACCCTCTTCGTAGGAAACGACAGCGGTCCAGCCCACATGGCCGCCGCTTTCGGCCTGCCTGTCCTCGTCCTCTACGGTTCATCCGACCCTGTCGTCTGGGCCCCCTGGCGTACACGTGCTGAAACGATCATCGCCCCCGATGGCCTCGCCGCAGTTCCCGTCGAACAGGTCCGCGACGCCGTCCAGCGCCTCGAGGTCCACTCATGACACCACTCTGGCGGCTGTTCAGATACACCCGCCGCTACCTCCCCGCCCTCTCGCTCTCCGTCTTTCTGATGGCCATCGCCGGAGCCATGCACGGCATGTTACCGGTCCTCATGGGACCGATCTTCGACCGCGTCCTCAACCCCCGGTCGCCCGACGCCCGCATCGCCATCCCCATCCCCGATTGGTTCGGCTTCCATCTCTATCTCGACCAACTCATCCCCTTCCCCATCTCGAACGTTTGGACCCTGGTCGCCGTCACCATCCTGCTCGTCTTCCTCATCCGTGGCATCGCCGACTACGCCGGCAACTACCTCATCAACTACGTCGGCCTCTCCGCCATCACCGACCTTCGCCAGCAGACATTCGAGAAATTGATCGGCGAGGAACATGAGTTTTTTCATCAACATGCGACTGGAAAGCTCATGTCTTCGATTATGAGTGACATCGAGAAAATCCAGCTCGCTGTCTCTCAGATGCTGGCCGACTGGTTCCGCCAGATCTTCTCCGCCGTCTTCTTCCTCTACGTCCTGTTCCACAGCGATTGGCGCCTCGCCTCCGTCTCGCTCACCCTGCTCCCCTTCGTCCTGCTGCCTACCGTCCGGCTCGGCAAACGAATTCGCCGAACCACCAGAGCAGCCCAGGACAACGCCGCCGACATGAGCCAGATCCTTCAGGAAACCTTCTCCGGCTATGCGGTCGTCAAGGCCTTTCTCTCCGAAAAGATGGAGGCCGTCAAGTTCCGCCTCGCCGCCAACCGCCTGAAGCGCTCCAACCTCCGCTACATCGCCTTCCAGGCCCTGCCCTCCCCCATCATTGAGTTCTTCGGCGCGCTCACCATCGTCGGCCTGCTCACCTACGCCCGCACTCAGATCAAGGCCGGCGAGATGACATCGGGCCAGTTCACGGGCTTCGTCTTCGCTCTGCTGCTGCTCTACGAACCGGTCAAAAGATTAACAGGAATTCATAATATCTTCCAGCAGGCCGTAGGCGCCTCGCAGCGTGTCTTCGAGTACATCGACCGGCCGCAGCGCATCATAGACGACCCGGCGAAGCCCGATCTGAGTTCGTTTGGCCGGGAGATTCTGTTCGACAACATCAGCTTCCGCTATCCGGGCGCGGCCACGGGTGCGACTAATGGATTCGTCCTGCAAGAACTCACTCTTGAGGTCCGGCGCGGCGACGTAGTGGCTCTGGTTGGCCCTAGCGGATCTGGTAAGTCCACAATTGTCAGTCTCTTGCCGAGATTCTATGATGTGGATTCCGGCGCCGTCCTGATCGACGGCCAGGACATCCGTAATGTCCGCCTGGCGTCCCTGCGCCGCCGGATCGCTATCGTCAGCCAGGAGACATTCCTGTTTAACGACACTGTCTTGAACAACATCCGTTACGGCCGCCCCGACGCCTCGCCCGCCGAGATCCTCGCGGCCGCTTCAAACGCCTTGGCCGACGAATTCATCGCCGGGATGCCCGCCGGCTACGAAACCGTGATCGGCGAACGCGGAGCCAAACTCAGCGGCGGCCAGCGCCAGCGCATCGCCATCGCCCGCGCCCTGCTCAGCGACGCCCCCATCCTCATCCTCGACGAGGCCACCAGCGCCCTCGACACGGAAAGCGAGGCCCTCGTTCAGAAGGCGCTCGCCAACCTGATGCAGAATAGGACCACGATCGTGATCGCCCACCGCCTGTCAACCATCCGCCGCGCCGACAAGATCGTCGTCGTCGACGCCGGTCGCATCTCGCAAACCGGAACCCACGAAGAACTGCTCGCCCAAGGCGGCATCTACCAACGCCTGCACGAACTTCAATACCTCGACCTGGAGCACTGATCCCATGAGCATTCGCAGCATGACCGGTTTCGCCCGCGCCCGCCGCGCATCGGCCGCCGGCGAAGCCGTCGCCACGATCAAGAGCGTCAACCACCGCGCCCTCGACCTTCATCTCCATCTGGCCGCCGAACTCGAAGCCCTCGAGCCCAAGGTCCGCGACGCCGCCCGCCGCAACGTCCGCCGCGGACATGTTGATATTCGCCTTTCCTTCACCCCGGCTCACTCCGAAGGCGCCACCGCCTTCAACCGGGCGCTCTTTGAAACCTGGCTGGCCACCTTCGACATCGCCTCTCTGGAATACAACGTCCATTCGACGCCGGACCTCAACCAGGCGCTCCGCATCCCCGGCATGTTGTCCGCCTCCCGCGAGATCGATCTGCCCGAGGAAATCGAGGCCGTCGCCCTCGGGGCGCTCGAAGACGCCTTCCAGTCCCATGCGGCGTTTCGGGTTAGGGAAGGCTCGCAACTTGTTGATTTAATGAAGGATGCGAACGCCAAGGTTCGTTTGGTCGCGGCCGAAGTGGCCCAGTTGCGGGACCAGGTCCTGCCCTTCATGCGCCAGCGGCTCGAAGACCGCCTGACCGAAATACTCGCCAAGAACCTGCCCAGCCTCGACCGTCTGGCGCAGGAAGCCGCCCTGCTTGCCGACCGCGGCGACATCGCCGAGGAGGTCGGCCGTCTTCAGGTTCATGCCGACGAACTCGACCAGATGCTCACCTCCGGCGTCGAGATCGGCAAGAAACTGGACTTCCTTCTCCAGGAGATGAACCGCGAAGCCAACACGATCCTCTCCAAGACCTCCGGCGCAGGCGACATCGGCCTTCGCGTCACCGCCCTTGGGTTGGACGCTAAAACGAATATTGAACGCATTCGCGAACAGGGGTTGAACATCGAATGAGCCTCGTCTTCGTCATCTCCGCGCCGTCGGGTTCGGGCAAATCGACACTTGTCGAACAGATGCTCAAGGAGGACCCGAAACTCAAGTTCTCCACCTCCTATACAACCCGCGACCGCACGCCCCAGGATGTCGCCGGCCTGCACTACAACTTCGTCACCCAGCCGGAGTTTCTGAAGATGACCGAAAACAAAGAGTTCCTCGAATGGGCCGAGGTTCATGAGCACCTATACGGCACCCACCGCTCAGTCCTCGACCAGGCAAACAAAGAGGGAAAGGATCTTCTCCTCGACATCGACGTTCAGGGTGCGCGACAATTGAAGGAGACGATTCCGGACGCAATCCGGATCTTCATCCTGGCCCCGTCGCGAGAAGAGTTGGAAGTGAGGCTGCGCCGCAGGCAGCGCGATTCGGATGGCGTCATCCGCCTCCGGGTCGCCCGCGCAGCGCGGGAAATTGAAGGATTTGGCGATTACCACTACGTAATCGTCAACGATGATGTCGTGACAGCCGGCAACCAGCTTCGGTCGATTATTCAGGCCGAACGCAGGAGGTCGGAGTTGACGGCGGTTCGCCAGGAAGTGGCGGCAATCCTTGATACTTTCAGGGATCGGCCCTGAGCCGATCCTCGATACAATCAATGGATAGGCCCTAAGCAGAGAGCAGGACGAATCATGGAAAAAGCCATCCGCACCCCGATCTACGCCGTGCCCGACGATCCCGATCAGAGCACCTACCGCTTCATCATCATCGCCGCAAAGCGCGCCCGCCAGTTGCAGGCCGGCGCCCGGTCGTTCCTGCCCTCGACCGTGAAGAAACCCACCGTCGCCGCCATGGAAGAGGTCCGCCGCGGTCTGATTTCCTGGTATGATGCCGCGGTTCCGCTGCCCGGCGCAGCGAACGAAGAAACCCTCTAGTCTCCTATCATGGCGGGCGCGGAATCCATCCCGGTCGTCCTCGGAGTCGGCGGCGGCATCGCAGCCTACAAAGCCGCTGAACTGGCCCGCGCCCTGGTTCGCGACAATTGCCGCGTCCAGACCGTCATGACGGAGGCCGCGCAGCAGTTCATCACACCGCTCACCTTCGCCGCGCTGACGGCCAATAAGGTCATCACTGGAATGTTCGCCAGTGGCGGCGCCCAGGAGACGCTGGCCTCGGCTGTCGAACACATCGAAGTCGCCCGATCCAATCGACTCCTCGTTGTGGCCCCCGCTACAGCCGATCTTCTGGCCAAGTTCGCCCACGGGCTGGCCGGCGACTTCCTCTCGACGCTCTACCTGGCCTTCGAAGGCGAAGTCGTCCTCTGCCCGGCCATGAACTCCGCCATGTGGGCGCATCCGGCCACGGTCGCGAACCTGAAGATCCTCGCCGCCCGCCCCCGCCATCACATCATTCCGCCGGATGAAGGCGACCTTGCCTGCGGCACCACCGGACCTGGCCGTCTGCCCGAACCCGCCAGGATTGCCGCGGCGATCCACCGCATCCTTTTTCGACGCCATGACCTCGATGGCGAGACCATCCTCGTCACCGCCGGCCCCACCCGCGAGCCCCTCGATCCCGTCCGCTTCATCTCCAACCGGTCCAGCGGCAAGATGGGTTACGCCATCGCCGAGGCCGCCGCCCTGCGCGGCGCCCGGGTCATTCTGGTCTCAGGACCGGTCCACATTCCCGCCCCCGATGGCGTCGAGTTGCTCGAAACCGAGACCGCCCGCCAGATGCACGACGTGGTCATGGCTCATGCCGCCAGCGCATCCATCATCGTGAAGGCGGCGGCCGTGGCCGACTACCACGTCTCGGAAGTCCCCGCCCAAAAGGTGAAGAAGACAGCCATGCGGTTGTCGCTTGAACTCGACCCAACGCCTGATATCCTGGCCGAGATCGGCCGCGTCAAAACAGACCAGATCCTGATCGGCTTCGCCGCCGAAACCCAAAATTTGGTGGAAGAGGCCCGGCGAAAGCTGAAGAATAAGAACTGCGACATGGTGGTCGCCAACCTGGTCGGACAGGACGGAATTGGCTTCGAATCCGACGAAAACGAGGTCGCGCTCGTGCTCTCCACCGGCGACGTCATCAGGCTGAGCCGCGCCCCAAAGCGAGTTCTTGCCGATCAGATCCTCGACCAGATTCTAACCCTCCGCCTGGCGCGTCACGCGCGCAACGAGTAACCGTCCCATGGCTTCGGAGATGGACAGGAAAGATTTGGCCCGTCGCCTAGCCTTTTATCGGGACCTGGGGATCAAGTCCCTTTGGACCGGCCGCTCTTCCGTCGGCGCCCCGATGCCTGAGGCCATGCCGGATGTGCCGGTTCAGCCGAAGACTAAGGCGATTCCAGGAGTCGCGTCGGTTGAAGCACTATACCCAAATGAGGTCATTCGAGTGCTTCCTCCCATTGTTCCCGATGATGACAGTCTGGAGAGAATCATCCAAGATATGGGTGACTGCACCCGCTGCCGCTTGAGCCGGGGGAGAAGCCGGATCGTGTTCGGCTCTGGAAACCCGGAAGCGCGGCTGGTATTTGTCGGTGAAGGCCCCGGGGCCGACGAAGATGAACAAGGGATTCCCTTCGTCGGCCGCGCCGGGCAGTTTCTCACCCAGATGATCGACAACACGGCGGCCAAGGAAGGCATCCCGATCCGCCGCGAGAATGTCTATATCTGCAACGTCGTAAAGTGCCGTCCCCCCGAAAACCGTACCCCGGAAGCCGACGAGATGGAGATCTGCGGGCAGTTCCTTTATCGCCAGCTGATGGTGATCCGTCCCAAGGCGATTATCGCGCTGGGCGGCACGGCCGCGAAGGCTTTGCTCGACGTGAAGAGCGGGATCACCAAGCTGCGGGGCAACTGGCACAAGTGGCGCGACATTCCCGTCATGCCCACATACCATCCTTCCTACCTGCTGCGGCCGTACAATCAGAACGCGAAACGGGAAGCCTGGGAAGACCTCAAGCTGGTCCTGCACTTTGTCTATGACTAGAAGCGCGCGCGGCTACTTCATCACGTTCGAGGGCGTGGACGGCTCCGGCAAGTCGACTCAAATGCGCCTGTTCGCCGAGCGGTTGCGGACGGAGGGCTACACCGTGGTCGAAACGGCCGAGCCGGGCGGTACTCGAATTGGAAACGCCATCCGGTCGATCCTGCTCAACCCCGAAAACCATGACCTCAGCCCTACGGCCGAAATGCTGCTCTACTTCGCCGCCCGCGCCCAGAACGTCGATGAGCTATTGCTTCCCGCGCTCGAACGGGGCGAGATCGTGCTGTCGGACCGCTGGACGGATTCCACCTACACCTACCAGGGCCACGGCCGGAAGCTCGGCACTGATGTGGTGGTTGAACTCGACAGGGTGGCCTGCCGCGGCCACCGTCCTGACCTGACGATCTGGGTGGATATCGACATGCAATCCGGACTTGACCGCGCCCGCGCCCGTAACATCGAAACCGGCGCCGCGGCCGAAAGCCGCATGGACGAGCAGGAGCGCGATTTCTATGCGCGCGTCCGGGAAGGCTATGTCGAATTGCAGCGGCTCGATCCGGACCGTGTGAAGCGGGTCGATGGCGAGGGCAGCCCGGAGACCGTTGCGGCAAGGGTGTGGCCGGTCTGGAGGAGCTTCGCCGAATCCCATGTTTGACGGATTCCATGGCAACCAGGCGGCTCAGGAGACGCTCGAACGCATGTTGCGGTCGGGCCGGATTCCGCAGACGCTGCTGATCTCGGGCCCGGAAGGAGTCGGCAAGGCCACTCTGGCGCGCCGCTTCGCTCAGCGGCTGCTCGACCACCCGGAACGGATCGAGGCCGACGACCAGTCGCTTGAATCCAACCGCGCCATCATCGCCGAGCGCGAGAAGTGGCCCAGCGAGAAACGGTCGGAGGACCCGCTGCTGTTCTCCACCCACCCCGATTTCACGACATTTTGCCCTGAAGGGCCGCTCCGGCAGATCTCGATCCAGCAGATGCGCCTGCTCAGGGAACGCGGGCAACGGCTGCCTCTCAAGGGCAAGTGGAAGGTCTTTCTTATCGACCAGATCGACCGCACCAGCCAGCAGTCATCCGATTCGCTGCTGAAGACTCTGGAAGAGCCGCCCTCACACCTGATCCTGTTCGCCACGGCCGGCAATCCATACGATCTGCCGCCGACGGTTCGTTCGCGGGCCGTCCAGATCTCTCTCTCGCCCCTGCCGGATTCCGCCGTGCGCGCCTTTCTCAATTCACGCCATGCGTCCGACATCGGAAAGCGAGTGGCCTATGCCGCGGGTAGCCCTGGACTGGCGCTTTCGCTGGACATCGATACCTACGAGAAGCGGCGCGCGGCGATGCTGGCGTTGCTGGAATCGGCTTCCGGCTCGGCTCAGTTCACCCATTGGGTGAAAGCGTCGGAAGGTCTGCTGGCATCGAAGTCGGAGAAACTCGACTTCTATTTCCGGCCACTCTATGGATTGATCGAGGACCTGCTCGTGTTGCACTCCGGCTCGGATTCGATCCGGAACCGGGATCTGATGGACCGCCTGTCGCCGGTCGCCAGCCGCGTGAGTTTCGATTGGCTGCGACGTGCGGTTGAGTTGACGGACGAGTTGGTGACGCTGCAGCGGCGCAACGTGCAGAAAGGCCCGTCGCTGGACAATGCTGTCATTGCGCTTCGCGCTGGGCCGTGATTACGCTGCGCGTAGGCCACGCGCCGCGGCCAGCCGGCCAAGGTCGAGCACCCCGCGCCACTTCTCGCCCAGCCTGATCTTTGCCACCATCCACTCTTCGCCGGGTTCGCCTCGCCAATGCCGCGATTGGATTCGCTCAAGCCTGGATATCGAATCCGCCACGAACGCGAATCGTGGCTGCAGCGCCTCGACTGGGTGGGCAATCAGCACCAGGCAAGTGCGCGCCGAGACCGGCCGCTCCCTCAGCCCCAGCAGCGCGTGCACCGGGATGACAGGCAGGCTTCGGCCTTCAATGATGGCGGCACTCTGGCCGTCGGCGCCGGCGCTGATCGTCCGTAACGCGGCGCCGCGCAATTCCACCATGCCTCGCACGTTATCGGCCGGCAGCGCATACTCCCGGCCGTTCAGCCGGACCACCAGGTACTGCCCTGCCCGCTGAGGCGTCACTGCATCGACAAAATCGCCGTCTGTCTGGCCGTTTGCTGGGTCGCGTTGCCCGGGATCAGACACAGATGCACCTCCACCTTCGTATCCAAGCAATGGAACGGCACAACCACCCATTCGTTCTTGCCCACGCTGCGCGTGGTGAAATTGCGCCCGAAAATGACCGTCGGAATGCTGAGGCCCATGGCCCCGTATTCATCCTCGAGCGACGTCTTGACGTTGCCGACGATCATGTTGGTGATTTCTCCGACAGCGTCCAGGACCTCCTCGTCCACCGCCGCGTATTCCTGCATCAGCATCTGGCTGGCCATCTTGCGCGCTCCTTCAGCCGAAGCCGAAAACGTCCCCGTGCCAACCCATCGGCCGGCCAGCCCGATGATCGCAACGACGCCGTCGATCGGTTCAGGCGCCGATTGCCCGACAGTGGCCTCGCCATCGGTCAACTCGATTCCCAGCATCGTGCTGAACACTGCATGAGTCGCCGTGCGGATCATCTCCACAAGCTTTCCCTGGTGCATGCTTTTCTCGCGCTCCTCGTTCATGCTGCCTTCCCTCTCCTCTCTGACACCGCTTGGGCCGTTGCATCAGATGATGCCGGCGAGTTTTTCCTTGATCTGCTCGGCCGTGAATGGCTTGCGCACATATCCGATGGCGCCGAGGTTGACGGCTTCCATCACCTTCGAGCTGCCCCCTTCGGTGGTCACCATGATGACCGGCACGTTCTTCACCGCGTCATTGGCCTTGACCGCGCTCAGAAACTGCAGCCCGTCCATGTTGGGCATGTTGATATCGGAGAGAATCAGCCCGACCTTCTGCGTTTTGAGCGCCTCCAGCGCTTCGAGACCGTCGCCGGCCTCGATCACCCGGCCCAGCGGCACGTCGGCCTGGACCAGAACGCGATGCAGGATTTTGCGGATCGCCGCGGAGTCATCGACAATCAGGACATCGATCGCCATGGGGCGCGACACCTCCAGTTATTTTCGGCAAGCCGCTCAAGTAGTCCCACCGGTCGTGCGGCTACTTCAGCGTCGTGCCAAGTGACTCATCGGCGTGGAAGACGTGAGATTGAGGGAAAACAGCGGGATGGCGCCCATCCGATCAGGCCGCGCGGCGGGCGAGCGCCTCGGCGACTTCGGTTGTCGATGCCTGTCCGCCAAGATCGCGGGTCAGCACCTCGCCGGCGGCGAGCGTGTCCCGGACGGCTTTCTCCATGGCGGCGGCGATCTCGCCCTCGCCCAGATGCTCCATCATCATGGCGGCGGCCAGGACGGTCGCCATCGGATTGGACCAGAGTTTGCCCGCGATGTCGGGCGCGGAACCGTGGACGGGCTCAAACAACGACGGCGACTTGCGGCCCGGATCGAGGTTTGCCGATGGGGCCAGGCCGATCGATCCGGTCACCATGGCCGCGAGGTCGCTCAGGATGTCGCCGAACAGGTTCGAGGCGACGACCACATCGAAGCTGCCCGGGCGGCGGACGAAGTCCATCGCCGCGGCGTCCACCAACAGACTGGCCGTGGCCACGTCGGGGTAATCCGCCGCAACCTCCCGGAAGACGCGATCCCAGAGCACCAGGCCGAAGCCCTGTGCATTGGACTTTGTCACCGACGTGACGTGGCTCCGCCGCCGCCGCGCCAGGTCAAAGGCGTGGCGGACAATGCGCTCGACGCCCGCCCGCGTGAAAATCGATGTCTGGACGGCGACCTCGCCCGGCAGGTGGTGATACAGAAAGCCGCCGGCCTGGGCATATTCGCCTTCGGTGTTCTCGCGCACCACCACCATGTCGATCGACCCGGGGCCATAGCCGGTCAACGGGCACTTCACGCCGTCATAGAGATAGGCCGGCCGCACGTTGGCATAGAGGTCGAAGCCGCGCCGGATGGGCAACAGCAGGCCGTTGAGCGTGATGTGGTCCGGGATGTCGGGGTGGCCGACGGCGCCGAGCAGGATGGCGTCGTGCTGCCGCAGACGTTCCAAAGCGTCCACCGGCATCATGACGCCGTGTTGAAAATAGTATTCCGAACCCCATTCATAGTTGGTGAGATCCAGCGATACGCCCCGGCTGGCCGAGGCGCTATCCATAACTCTACAGGCGGCCGGGACGACCTCCAGACCGATCCCGTCACCGGGCACCACTGCGATGGAATACCGCTTCATGGCTCCATGCTAGCCTGAACTCGATGCAGGCAACCAACCCTTTTTCGCTCGAAGGCAAGACCGCCCTTGTCGCCGGCGCCAGCCGGGGCATCGGACTGGCGATCGCCGAGGCCATGGCCCGGGCCGGCGCACGGACATTGCTGGCTTCGCGCTCACTGCCGGCGCTGGAGGCGGCGGCGGCGCGTTTGCGCGGCGAGGGCCTGCTGGCCGAGGCCTACCGGCTCGACATCGCCAGCGAGGAATCGCGCGCCGAACTCGCCGCGGCGGTTCCTTGCCCCGACATCCTGATCAACGTCGCCGGGATCAACAACCGCAAGAGAATGGAAGACTACACGCCCGAAGAGTACCGGGCCATTCTGTCGACTAACCTGGACGGCGTGTTTGTACTTTCACAGCTGATCGGGCGGCGGATGATTGAACGCATCAAGTCAGGTGAAGCCAACGGCGGCAAGGTGGTCCATATTGGGAGCCTCACGTCGCTGATCGGGCTGCCGTATGTCTCGGTGTATGCGATCACGAAGGCGGCGCTGGCCGGGTTGACGCGGACGATGGCACTGGAATGGGCGCGCCACAACATTCAGGTGAACTGCATCGCGCCGGGTTTCATCCTGACCGGCCTGAACCGTGCCATGTGGCAGCCCGAGGAGATGGCGCGGTGGCGCGAGGGCGTCCAGGCCAATCCCCGAGTGGGCGAGCCGGAAGACATCGCGCCGCTGGCCGTCTTCCTTTCCGCTCCAGGGTCGGATTTCATCACCGGCCAGGTGATCGCCGTGGACGGGGGATTCACCGCCGGCGCGATGTGGCCGTTCGAGCCTTGATTTCAATAAGTTAGCTTTGACCAAACGAACCCTCAACTGCCCCATGGCGTGGCGGATGCGGCGGCCGGCAGGATCTGGAAATCGATGTACTGCGCGGTGGCGTCGCGGCCGGGCGGGCTGAAGCCCTTCGCGGACTGAAGCCCTTCGCGGACTGAAGTCCGCCCCAACGGGCTGGGCGCAACACGTCGCTGGCGTGGATCCGCGACGCCGGCAGCGAGTGGCGCACGGAACTCGAGCAGGGCCGGAAACCGGCTCCGGTCAAAGGCTTGCGGTTGGATCTGAAACGGGACCTGCGATCGCGCCAGGTTGAAGTTTACGATCCCTGGCGGGGGAAGTGGCAGAAGGTGAACGCCAGGCGATCCGTCGTTGCGGTGCCGGAGTTCACGCGCTCGACTGTGCTCAAGTGGCGGAATCGCTGAGGATGGCGAGCGGACGGAACCTGCTCTCTTCGTTCGCAGCCTCGGGCCCGGATGGCGCTCCCTAGGAGTCTGCCGGAGATGGATTTCGTCGATCCCGATCTCAAAAAACAAATCTACGTGGAAATGTCTTGAGCGTTGGTTCGTCCAGCCGT
>CAZLDN010000117.1:0-15815 GCA_964558355.1 uncultured Candidatus Solibacter sp. | reverse complement strand
GCATGAATCGGCGGCCGCGCTTCCCGAATGTCACACCAGACTATTTCCCGCTGGGCGGCGGCCTTGACTTGCTGACCCCGGCGATCTCCATGCCTCCGGGCAAGGTGATCTCAAGTCAGAACTATGAGCCGCAGATCGGCGGCGGGTATCGGCGCATCGCCGGGTTTGAGCGGTTCAGCGGCAAAGCCCTTCCGAGCTCGAAGTCGTATTGGCTCGCCACGGTGGCCTTGACTGGAGCGGTGGCCGTCGGTGAAACACTGACCGGCGTGACCAGTGGCAAGACCGGTGTGATCCTGTACCAGGAGAGCGCAACCGTTCTTGTCCTTGCTGTGGTCAGCGGGACATTCACCAGCGGTGAAGACATCAACAACGGGTCAGGGGTTGTCGGGACGATTGGCGCGGTGTCGTTGTCCAATGCGAGTGATCCATCGGACCACGCCGACTACACGAACCTGGCGGCCGACAACTGGCGTTCGCAGATAGCGGCCATCACCGGGTCAGGCGCCATTCGCGGCGTCTGGTACTACAACGGCAACTGGTACGCATTTCGGGACAACGCAGGAGCGACGGCCGGGACGATGTGGAAGGCCACGACGGGCGGCTGGAGTCAAGTCGTGTTCGGAACCGAGATCCAGTTCACCACGGCGACGGCGCAGATTTTCGACGGCGACACGATCACCGGGGCGACCAGCGGGGCGACGGCAACGGTGGTGCGCGCGATGCTTCGGACTGGCACGTGGACTGTGGCCGGGGCCGGGACGCTGATCCTGTCAGGCATTACCGGCACGTTCCAGAATGCCGAAATCCTGACGGTGGGCGGCGGTAACAAGGTCACGACATCGAGCCTTGCAACAGCCATCACCCGGGCAGTGGGCGGTTCGCTGGAATTCTGCAACGCCAACTTCACCGGATCCACGGCGACCAAGAAGATGTACGGCGCCGATGGCGTGAACCTGGCGTTCGAGTTCGACGGCACGAACTACATCCCGATCAGGACCGGGATGGCAACGGACAAGCCGGAGCATGTGATCGAGCATCGCGGCAACCTGTACCTGTCCTTCCTTGGCAGCGCGCAGTACAGCGGCGTTGGAGACCCATACGCATGGACGGTGGTTCTGGGGGCGGGTGAGATTGCCACGGGTGAGTACATCACCGGGTTTCAGACCCAAAGCGGCGGGGCTGCGAATGCATCGCTTGCCATCTACACAGAAGGGCGAACCTATGTGCTGTACGGCACGCCCGGGGCATCAGGGTTTGAATTGATCCCGTCTACCGACGACATCGGGGCGTTTGCTAGATCGATGCAGTCAATCGGCAATGACACCTTGAGCCTGGGTAACAGGGGTATCCAGCGGCTCAAGACAACGCAGGCGTTCGGCAACTTCGAGTACGCCAGCGTGAGCCACCTGATTCAACCCTTGATGACATCCAAGCGCGGCCTGCAAACATGCTCGACCAGCTTGCGCGCGCGCAATCAATACCGGGTGTTCTTCAACGACAACACGGCGGTGACAGTGGGCCTGACCGGCGACAAGATCAATGGCCTGATGCCGCTGGACTACGGGATGCCAGTTCGGTGTGTCTGTACAGCAGAAGTCGCCGACGGGTCTGAAGTGACCATGTTCGGCAGCGATGACGGGTACGTGTACCAGGACAACAGCGGGACCAGTTTTGACGGTGATCCGATCACTTCATGGATTCGTTTTCCGTTCAACAACGCCAAGAGCCCGCGCGTTGAGAAGCAGTATCGCTCGGCCATCCTTGAATTGGTGGTCGAAGGGTACGCACAGATCGACGTGACCTATGACCTTGGGTATGGGACGCTGGACGTTGCGCAGGGTGTTGCGGCACTCGATCAGCAGTTGCTTGCGGCTGGCGGATTCTGGGATCAGTTCATCTGGGATCAGTTCGCTTGGGATGCTCAAGCGGTTGGCAATCCGCGCATCAGTCTGGACGGGACCGAGAAGAACATCTCGCTCTTGTTCTACAGCAGCCGCGATCAGGACGACCCCTACACGTTCACAGGCATTACGGTCTGCTACACGCCCACGAAACTGACATCGTGAAGCGGATTTTTACTTGGCTCTTGTCGGCATGGTGCCGGCTCATTGACTGGATCAAAACCATGGCGAACAGCTTTTATAACCATTCGAGCGGCGTGCCGGCGACCCAGACGCGCGGGTCATCGCTCAACATCCGGGCGGAACTGGACCTGATCGAAGATGGGTTTGATGCGGTCGAGACGGCGGTGAACTTGAAGGCGCCGACCGGCTCCAATCTTATCGGTTTTCTCCAATCTGGCGGGGTTGCCCGCACCGTGCAGGACGATCTACGCGAGACGTTCAAGGTCTCGCAGTTCGGTGCGGTTGGCGATGGTGTCACCGACGACACGCTTGCGATTCAGAGGGCGTGTGCTGCACTGCCCAACAACACCACCCTCGAATTTGTCTCCGGTAAGACGTATCTGATCTCGTTCATATGGGATGCACTGTCGGACTCGGATACGGCCGATGGGGTCGGCAGGGGGCGTGCCGCGTGCTACTTCTCGGAGCGCACGGGTATCAGGCTGTCCGGCTACGGTGCAACCATCAAGTGCGTGGATCACAACATCGGCTCAAATGGCGGTTTTGTGTTCGCCAAGTTCCGCAAGTCGCCCAATTGCTCGGTCGAAGGCTTCAACTTCGACATGACCTTTACCGGGCACAACGAATCAGGTTCGTACTACCCGATCTGCGGCGGCGTGATCGCAACCGACAAGTTCAATGGTGGCGGCTCCCAGGACGCACTGTGCTCCAACTTCACGGCACGCGACCTGACCTTCAAGCTCTACCACCCGAAGGGTGCTTTCGGCATCACGGCTGATCCCTACGGGGCAGACTACAACAACGGGTACAAGATCGTCGCCCTGTTCGCCTCTGGTGACTCTGCGGCTACGGATTACGACGAGCAAAGCCGCGGCCTGCTGGTAGAGAACATCCGGTTCAAGAAGGGTCACAACGGCTATGGTGCATGGGGTGTTGCGTACAACAATGCCACATTCCGCGACATCCATGCCGAGGCCTGGGTGGCCGCATCCTACACGATCGCAACCGACACCATGGCGGGTGTGTACTACGTCGCCCCGGTTCGGTACTACCAGTATTACTGCGACGGTCTGACGGTCGACAACGTGACCGGCATGTCCCTGCCGTGGGCAGAGCGCACCGGTGCATTCGTGGGTCGCTGCGGTGTGGTGTCGCTGGAAAGTGGCCTCACCACCGTTGCCACTGGCGGCGGTGTGGTGTCGAACTGCACGATGGTTCTGGACAACGATGACGCCACGCTGGGCGGCACGTTCGACGTGGGTATCGCTTCGTCCCTGTCGGGCAACGTGCGGATCTCGAACAACAGTTTCAGTGCATGGGGCAACTCGGCCGCGGTGGGCATCTACGCCATCAGCGCCGGGGGTTCGGGCGAAGCAAACTACACCATCACCAACAACATCAGCAGCAGGAAACTGAACGGCCCATTTGTCCAGGTGGTGAACGGGAACGATGTCAGCGACACCACCCGGATCATCAAGAGCCTTGCGGTCTGCGGAAACATTGTCAAGGGCTGGGGGGCCGATGGCGCGGTCTACACCTACCGCACGGGCACCACCTACTACGGGGTCGAGCACGTTGTGGTCACCGACAACATCTTCGACGGCACCGGCTCCACGTCGGCCGCCACCGGCACCGCGGTTGATGTGCGCGGGCGCACCTCTGCCGACAACCTGATCGTGACCAACAACGTGATCAAGGGGGCCGGCACTCCGGTGCAGGAAGGGTCGGCCACCAGCATCTTGACGGACAATGTTTATCTGTCCAACACCAGCAATGGCAGCGCCGTCAACTACACGACCAACAACACGATAACGATTGCGACGTTTACCGCGACACAGGCTGTTACGTGGACGGTGACTGCGGGTGACTACCACGAGTACTACTACATCGAGTACACCGCCACGAACACCATCGCGATGATTCTGGCGGGCGTGGCCGACAGCGCAACCGGGTCCATTCGCACCGTTGCTGCGGGCAACACTGGCAAGCTGACCTACAAGCGGATCGGCAACATCAAGTGAGGGGCCGCCCGATGAACCACCTGTACGCGCTGATCTTCGCCATGTGCATCGCTGGCCCTATCTGGGCGCAGACGGATGCGCCCAGGAGCCCGCTGTCCTACAGCCTGCGTGAGTACGGGTTGATCCTGGCCATTGCCATGATGGGCGGTTTCGTGCGCTGGTACAACGCGGTGCGCCGCGGCGAGTCGGCGGCCTATGACCTGCGCATCCTGGTGGGCGAGCTGTTCACATCGGCTTTCCTGGGCATCCTCACCTTCTGGGCCTGCGAGGCGTTGCACGTGCAGCCGCTGGTGACCGCCGCCCTTGCCGGCATGGCGGGGCACGCCGGGGTGTCTGGCCTCTTGTGGGCAGAACGGGTGCTCAAGCGCTTTTTTGAGCGCAAGTATGGCGTCGAGCCAACCGACCGCGCACCACTGGATGACAGGTGAAATGGTTCGATAACCTCGTCGACTGGTGGTGGGATATACGTAACCCGTTCGAGGAGTCATGGGACAGTAGTTTCCCTGAGATCCCCGACGATCTCGGTTGTCCTGATACCGAACCGACGAGCCCGGGTGCGCTGGACTCCGACCTTGGGAGGCTGAAATGAATCTAGCTCAAATGCTTGAGGCCGAAGAAGGCCGCGTGTCATATGCCTACCCGGACTCGGAAGGCTGGCTAACGATCGGCGTTGGTCGCCTGATAGACCGGCGCAAAGGTGGCCGGCTTACCGACAAGGAAATCGACTATCTGTTGGCCAACGACATCGCCGAGAAAACCGCCGAGGTGCTCAAGGCGCTTCCGTGGATCATGCAACTTGACGAAGCGCGACGGGCCGTCCTGTTGGGCATGGCGTTTCAGATGGGCACTGCGGGGTTGCTGACGTTCCGCAACACGCTGGAGAACATCAGAACGGGCGACTACAAAGCGGCAGGCCGGGGAATGCTGCAAAGCCGATGGGCAGAGCAAACGCCGACTCGGGCGCAGCGCATGGCGCAGCAGATGGAAACGGGCCTGTGGGTGCTGGCGTGAAAGCGAAGCCCGTTATGCTCACTCCACGCGACGGCTATGCCGAATGTGCGATTGAAGATGCAACGCATGTCAGTCTGCGATTGCCGGGGCCAACCGGCCTGCTCACGCTTCCGGTGATCCGCAAGGGCACCCGTGATGGCACAGGCTGCTGGACATGGAATGGCAGCACCGAGGCACCGACGCTGCGCCCGAGTGTCTTGACGCAGGGCATGAACATGAACAGTCCGACGTACTTCCGTTGTCATTCCTGGATCAACGACGGTGCGGCCCAGTTCCTGGATGACTGCTCGCATGATCTGGCCGGCAAGACGGTCGAACTACTGGACGTGTGATGTTCGCATGGATCCTATCCCCCGCAGTCCTGCGCGCCGTGGCCGTAGCGGCGATCCTGGCGGCTCTGGCATGGGGCTATCACCTGTGGGCAGATCACCAGCGGGACATCGGGCGCAACGAGGTTCGCGCCGAGTGGCAGGCAGACAAACTGGCGCGGGCCGAATCAAACCGCTTGTTGCTGATGGCCAACGCGAAGGCGACGGGGGCGTTGCAGGCAAAGGCAGACACCGACAGGAAGGCGTTTCATGCGCAAATTCACAGCATTGATCTTGAGCGCGACGAGCTTGCTCGCAAGCTGCGCAACCGCCCCGAGCGACCCAAACCCGCCAACAGTGGTGACGGTGTGCCCGCGGTTGCCGGATCTGGAGGAAGTGAGCCCGGATGCACTGGAGCCCAGCTTTACAAAACGGATGGAGAGTTTCTTGTCAGGGAGTCTGCCAGAGCCGATCGACTACGGATTGCACTCCAATCCTGCCAAGCCCAGTACCGAAGGGCTCAAGAAGCCGTGAATACGAAGTGACGAGTACCTAAAGGAACACCATGGCCGGAATCATTCAAACTGCCCTGACCGCACCGAAGGCGCCAACGCCAGTCGTCCCACAGGTGACGCCAGCGGACACACGCATTGCCGATCAGACGTATAACCCGTCCGCAACCAAGCAGGCAAACCCGGTGGCGCAGGCCACGACGTCGACCTACACGCCAACGAAGCTGGCCGACCCGACCAAGTGGACATCGACGCAGGAGCAGACCGTGGCCGGGCAGATCAAGAACTTGACCGACCCGAACAGCCCGTTGATCCAGCAGGCGCGCTCCCGGGCGCTGCAACAGGCCAACAGCCGTGGGTTGCTTAATTCGAGCATGGCGATGACGGGCGCCGACTCTGCGGCCTACGACACGGCCATGCCGATCGCACAGGCGGACGCGGCCAGCGCCGGAAGAATCGCCGGGTACAACGCAGATACGGCAAACCAGTTCAAGACGAACGAGTACAACACGCAGACGCAGGCTGGGCTGACCAACGCGGCGGCGCAAAACCAAGGGTCTCAGTTCAACACCAGCCAAACGAACACGGCCAGAACGCAGCAAGTGCAGCAAGGCTTTGATCTTGCCAGGATGGACAGGCAGGCGGCGCTTACCATTGGCCAGATGTCGGCGCAGCAGCAAAACGACATCGCCAAGATGGCAACAGCCCAAGGCTACGATCTGGCGAGGATGACGGCTCAACAAGTCAATGATCTTGCGAAGATAAATGCCACGTTCACGAACGAACAAAAGATGATGCTGGAGAAGTTCGGCTACGACAAGGATCTGGTCAACATCCAGGCGGAAAACAACATCCGCATTGGCGAGATGGAGGCGCAGTACAAGGGCCTGACTCAGGCGTCTGCATCCGCCGCAAGCATCATGAATTCTGTCGGCATCAACGTGGACAGAATCATGCAGAACGAAAAGCTCGATGCTGCGGCCAAGCAAAAGGCCATCGACACCTACAGCTCCAATGCGAACAAGTCGCTGATGATTATCGGCGCGCTGTCTGGCGACGTGGACTTCTCGGACTTCCTTGCCGAGGTATTGGGCCCGGAGCCGACGGATGCTTGAATTCCGCCCGGCATCGCCCGATGATGTGGTCGAGATACAGCGGGTTGTCTCGCGGATGGTCGAGGGCACGGCGTTTCAGCCGCCCACGATTCCAAAGATGCACAGATTTATCACCAACAAGAACAACTACCACGAAGGCGTGTGGCTTGCCGGCACCCTGATCGCATTCATGTGCGGCACTCTGTCGGAGACGTTCCTGAATGATGAGGTCAACGCATATGAAAAGGGCTTGTTCGTGGCGCCAGAGCATCGCGGCGGGAGTCTCGCTGTTCGCCTTGTGCGCAACTTCGAGGCGTGGGCAAAAAAGGCGGGTGCGAGTAACGTTTGGATGGGCCAGTCTGTAGGCCAGAATCGAGAAAGCACATTAAAGTTTTTCGAGCGCCTTGGCTACAAGTGCCAAGGGTTCACTACCTGCAAAAAATTATGAGCCACACTTATTTGAAGCATCTGTTTTCGGGCCACAGATTCATGTGCGGGGACGGCGGCGAGGGCGGTGACGGTGGAGGGGGTGACGGCCCAGATGCCGGGAGCCTGGGCGGCGGTGGCCCTGGCGCTGCCGATGCCGGCAGTGATGTCGGCAACGATGCTGATTCCGGCGGCTACGGTGCTGATTACGGCGGCAACCTGGGCGGCGGCGGCCCTGGCGCTGCCGATGCTGCCGCCGGCACCGCCGATGATGGCGGCGGCTTCAGCGACTTCGCTGATATGAGTACGCCAGATGACTTTGCCGGCACCGCCGACGCATCTGGCTCCGCATACCAAGGCACCCCGACCGCGCCACCTAACCAGCAAATTGGACTGACCAGTGCGCAAGTCGAACAGGCGCTGGCGAATTTCGACAATCAGAAAGCCGGCCTCAGTGTGAGCCCCGCCGGCCTTGCTGCCGCTGGCGTCCAGGACACATCCCTTGGGAAGGGCATTGGAACGGTTGCCGGCACCCTTTCAGGGGTTCCATTTGGAGGCATGATTGGAGGCTTGATTGGAAGCGCTATTGCTGGCAACCAGCCGAGCGCCATGAACGGGCCTGCATTGGTAGGCGACAACGGCGTTGGCCCTTCGCAGGGACAGTCCACCGAAGGCAACTACGCCGGTTTCAATTCATCTGGTGACCAGCCGTCTGGAGAGGGGGGCGATGGGCCGAGCGGACTTATCGGATCGCAAACGACAACCGCCGCGCCCACTGCGCCTGCCGCGCCCGATGTGAATTACAACCTATACGGGAATCTCAGCATGGGCGGATGGTCATCTGCCGCTAGAAAAATGGCTGCTGCCAATAGAAACGGAGGGCGACTATGATCGACTTTTCTTCCTTGTTCGATGGAGGCGATTCATCGTCGCTGGATTCGTACGACTGGGGCGACACGTCGTCATTGCTGGACGATGCCGTGTGGGGCGGCTCGACGAATGACTTCTCGCTGGCGCCGTCTTTGGACGACCTCATGGATTCAATCGGCAACACCTTCGACGGCGGCGCCTCGGGCGGGGACTGGTTTTTCGGCGATCCGTTCGTACAGCAAACCTTTTCCGATATGTTCTCTGGCGGCTACTCCGGGTCGCTCAACATCCCGAACATCCTGTCGGGTCAAGCCGGGGCCGGGTTTGGCAGCGGCAAGACCGTGGAAGCGCTCAAGCCCGATGATGGCGGTGGATTGATCGGAAAGATCAGCAAATTCGTGAACAAGAACAAGGGGCTGTCAGAGATGCTGGCCAAGGGCGTTGCTGGCGCTGCGATTGGAGCCTCTAACGTGAAGGCTGCAAAGGCGGCCTCGCAAAGTCGCATGGACGAACTCAAACTGAAAGACGAACAGGAGCGCCGCAAGAACGAGGAGTACAGCGCGTCGGTCAGCGGGTTGCGCGCCCCTGTCCCGTTTATCCGACAGCCGAAGCTCAAACGAGTGGGCGGCGCTCCCGTCTTCAGCAATGGTGCGATCCCAAGGAGATAGACATGGAAAAGCAAAAAATGGGGTTGCTGATGAAATTCACGACTGCGGCCAAGGCGGTCATCTTCGACGCCGACCGCATGCGAGAATTGCTGCCAATGATGGACTCGAAGGCAGGAGCATTACAGGCTGTGCAAGCGGTTGTTGGCGCTATCGAGCAGAAGAAGCCTATCCCGCCAGACATCAAGCCGCTACTTGGCGCGAACGCCTACATGCTCATGGTGGACCTGGCCAGGGACATCACGGGCGCACAGCCGGACCCGGAGATCATCAAGGATGTGGTTGGCCAGATCCTGATAACGATGAGCCAGGGCGGGCAACCGCAAGGGCAAATGGTTGCACAAGGGCAGCCGCAGGGAATGCCGCCGCAGGGAGCGCAACCGCCGCAAGGCATCATGCAGAAAGCGATGGCCTGACATGGGACTGCTCTCGGGATTTATTGGCGGCGCGGCGCAGGCCGGCGGGGAAATCCTGCAGCGCGAACGCGAATCCGGCACCAGGATCAAGGAAAACCAGGACATTTCCCGGTTCAACGATGAACTGCAGGGCAAGCGCGAGGCGGCGCGCCTGAAACTCCAGGAAGAAATGGGCATCCGCGCCGAAGGGAGGGCGGTACAAGCCCGGCGTGACGAGGAAGCCTACCAGGCATCGCCTGAGCGCATCGATCAGCAAGTGGCCGCCGACGCCATGAAGCAGCGCGGCTTGATCCAGACCGGCATTGATCTTGCTCCAGACAAGGGACGGCTGGCGCAAGCTGAATTCGATGCCGGTGCCGGCACGCGCCAAGCTGCGCAGCAGGAAAAGCTGCGCTTCAGCCTGGACGACTACAAACAGAAGTCAGCCGCCGAACTGGAGGCCGAGGTCAAGAAGCTCAACGACCCGAAGTACCTGCAGGGCAAGGCGAAGGAAGCGGCCGCCGGGCGCGACCCGAACAGCGCGGCACTGCACAGGGTCCAGCTGGAGACGGCGCAACTGGCCCTGAAGGAAAAACAGGCAGAGGGCAAGATTCCGCCGGCCGTGAAATTGATGGCCGAGCCGGTGAAGAAGGAGATGGACCTGATCGCCGCAGCCATCGCCAAGGCTCAAGCCGAAAATATGTTCGATGCGACGTCCGAAAACGGCAAGGCGTTGCTGACACGGCACGCCGAGGCGGCTAGCAGGCTGTCAAGCCTGTTGACTCAGTACCTGCCGGAAGGGGCCAAGACGCCCGACAAGCCGGCCCCAGTCAACGCATGGGACGACTCCACCGGAGACGTCCTGGTCAACGGCAAGGTGATCGGCAAGGCAAAGAGCCCGGCAGAGGCCAAGGCCATGATTGCCAGCGCCGGCGCCAAGCCGCAGGCTCCGCAGAAGACCGCTGCGCCAGTCCGGCCGGATGCGCCAAAATACATCCCACCACCAGACTCGCCGGCCGGCAAGCGGCAGGCAGCAATGGCGCAGCGAAAGCGTCAATTGGAGCAAGAAAAGGCGAGCAAGGCGAACGATGCCGCAGCCTCCTTCAACGCGGTTGGCAATGATCCGATCGCCGCCGCCGCTTTGCAAGACAGTCCGCTTTTCGGGCGGTTGACGCGCGAGCAGAAGGCAAAGATTTTCCAACTGGTTCGCGGTCGATAAACATAGCGAGACGCCATGGCCCTGATTGATCTTGACGCACCGGTCGGAAACCTGATCGACCTGGACACTTACGAGCCGCCACAGGCAGAGCCGCGCGGCAACTTGCGCGCCATTGGCGACACGGCCGTCCAGTTCGGAAAGGGCGCCGTGACCGGTGTTCGCATGCTCTCGGACGTGTTCGGCGCGGACAACGCTGTATCCGGCGGGCTGCGAAGCGCCACCGAGGCCCTGGACGGCCTGCTGAGTGCGTCTGCCAAACAGGACCAGCGCCGGGTGGCCGAGATATTGCAGGAGGCCGAGGGCAAGGGGTGGATGGAGCAAATCGGCATCGGCCTAAAGGCTGCCGGTGTGGCGCCCGGCGCATTGCTGGCCCAAGCTGCAGGCACTGCGGTCCCGACAATTGCCGCGTCCATGCTCCCTGGCGTCGGGCAGGCCGGGTTGATTGGCCGGCTGGGTATGGCCGCCGGTGTCGGTGCGGCACAAGGCGGCGGCGTCATCAAGGGGTCGATCTACGAGACGACGAAGGATGAATTGCTCAAAGCCGGCGCATCCGAAGAAGAGGCCGAGGCGCGCGCGGTACAGGCGCAGGAGTATGGCGGCCCAAACACAGGGCAGATCGCGATGGGCGCTGGCATTGGCGCACTGGCCGGGTCGACTGGTCTGGAACGCGCGGCTGCCGCACTTCGCGCAGGCGTCACCAGGGCGCCGGCTGGCATCATCGGCCGCACGACTGGCGGGGCCGCAACCGAGGCAGTCCCGGAGTTCGTTCAGGGCGGGCAGGAAAAGTTCGCCACCAACACGGCGTTGGCAAACGAGGGCTTTGACGTCGACCCTATGAGCGGGGTGGTCGCGGGCGCCACACTGGAGGGCGTTGCCGGCGCTGGGCTGGGCGCTGCGTTCGGCGTGCCAGCGCCACGGGTTGCTGTTCAGCCGGGCGCCGCCCTGCCATCCGCCTCGCAGACGACAGGCATGCCGTCATCGATCGACGCCGCAGGCCAGCAATTTCAGGATCTTGGTATCAGGACGCCGGCCGAGGACATGGCTGCGCAGAAGGCGATGTACGCCGCCGGGCGGCAGTGGCAAGACCTTGGGATCACCACGCCAGCCGAAGACCTGGCCCTACAGAAGCAGGCTGTCACCGAGGCCGACGGCGCCGCCGCCAGCCGGGCGCGTGACGCACGCCTTGCGGCCATTGGAAACGACTGGAAGGCCCTTGGCGTCACTCAGCCCGCTGACGATCTTCAGGCGCAACGCTCCGGCATGCGCGCAATCGAAGAGATCGGTTCGGCGCCAGATGTCGACTCGGCGATCAGCGCGGCAATTCGGGCGGTTGGACACGACTGGCAGGAAGTGGCCGAGGAATTCCGCATTGCGCCGCCCGCTGGCCCGGCACTGGATGAGCGGCGCCGCGCCGGGATCATCGCCACTGCCGGGCAACAATGGCAAGACCTTGCCGGAACCACTGGAGTCACCAGCCCGGAAGAAAGCCGCGCCTTGCAGCGCAGCGCCTACACGCTGGCCGAACAGATGCGCCAAGAGGTCGAGAACGCCCGTCAGGCGGCGAACCAGGCCGGCAAGGTATGGCAAGACATCCAGTCCAACAGGTCGGCAACCATCGCAGAGACTGGCCTTGCATGGCAGCAATTGGCGGACGCGCAGGCCGCAGCCGCAAAGAAGGAGGCCGAACTGGATGCGCTACAGTCCACCGGCACCGGGCAATACGGCATACCGATCGAGGCCCGCACGGCGGTGGAGCAAGCCGCTGCGCTCGAAGCTCCGACAGCGATGCAACTTGCGATGCAACGGGCAAAGAGCCAACTTCCTTTTGAAAAAGCAGTTGGCCAGACGCCTGAATCCCCGGCAACCCCCGTTGCGGAGCCGCTGATTCGAGAATCCCAAATCCCTGACACCGCCGGAACCCGCCTGGACGGAGCGCCATTCAAAACCCTGAACGGGGCCGAGCTTCGCCGCAAGGCCAATGGGCAGACGGACACCCACGACATCGTGCCTTTGGACGGGGGCTTTGTTGTCCGTCCAAAACCAACCCAGGAGATCGCACTTGCGCAAAGCCCAAAAGCCATCGAAACAATCCAGAAACAACAGATCGGACCAGCCGCAGTTGCACAAGGAAATGAAGGAGGCATTGCTGGTCAGCCCGCAGCAAGTGCGCCCGTGGAAGCAGATATTGATGGAACAGCGCCGCCGGCTGTCGATCAGCGACTGACGCCAGAGCAGATCGAGGCCAAGGCTGCCCAGGTCATGCGCCTGGTTGACGAGGTTGGCGGAACGAGCGTCACGCCGGATCAGGTCAAGCGCCTTATCGCTGAAAAGGGGATTGGCGCCGCCGACATAACTATCAAAAGGCTTGAGGAAACTCTTGCGCAAAACAAGAGAGCAACAGCGATTGGTGATCGTGCGGCGGAGCAACGCGACCAGCGCCTGGTGCCAGTGTCCAAGCGCATCACTGCCGCAGAGCAGGACCACATCGGCCGCGACAGCGTGCCCCTGTCCGACGGCGGAAAGCCGTTCAAGACCAACCTGGCAGCGAAGGAGGCCAAGAAAAACCAGCCCATGCTGCGTGTCGTGCGCGTCGATGGCGGGTTCGCCCTGGCGCCAAAAACAGATGCGCAGATCGCCGCACAGGAGAAGAATGCCAAGCGGCTTGCTGTGCCTCGGTTCGGCAACCCCGTGGTACCGCTGGCCGCCCACGAATTCATTGCCGCCCGTGGTGGCCTGCGCGCGACAGAGAAGTCCGACATGGGGATGGAGGGCAATACCCGAGTCGGCAACAGGTTCCTGTTCGGCAGCGCCGGCATCGGCATGGACGAGGCCGCCGAATACTTGAAGGAGGCCGGGTATCTGCCCGATGGCGCCAGCCACGACGATGCACGCAACCTGATAAAACGAAGCCTGGCGAACCCGCAGTACACCCCAGAGGGTGCGGAGCAGATGGCCGAGCGAGAGATGGACGAGCGCCGCAAGGCATTCGAGGACGAGCAAGAGGCCGTTGCACTTGCCCAGGAAGCGGAGGACAATGAACTGGACATCGCGGTGGCTGCGTTCGAGCGCGCCATGCTGGACATGCCGCAGGGATTGGCCCAGAGCGACATGGACATGGAAGACGCCCTGCTTGTTGCAGGCTACACCCGGCAGGAGATCGAGAATGAACGAAACGAGGCAGAACGCGCTGAAGTTGACCAAGGCGCTGTTGAAGCTGCCGCCGGACCGAGCCCGCAAGGTGATCGCGGACGAGAAGGCGCGCAGGGAGAAGATTCACCAGCGGGAGGCCAAAGCGAAGGGCTGACCGCCCCCACGCGCGCCGACGTACTGGCGCAGCAGGCGCAGGCAGAAGCCGAGGCAAAGCGCAAGGAGCAGGGCGGCGACAAACCGCTTCCGTCCAAGCCGCTGACCGGCGACGTGCCGGATATGTTCAACACGCAGGCAAGCGTGTTCGATCAACCAGCCACCCAAGCCGCCACCATCCTAGACGCAGCCAACGTCACTGGCAAGGATCGGCTGGACATCCTCAAGGATGTGAAGTCGGGGGCGCTGACGCCGGGAGAGGTGCAGGCAGCGTATCCGGATGCGAAGCCGGCAGAGCCAGCTGTTCCGGATGTCGTGCCCATGCCACCTGTCGCCACCATCCCGATCGAAGTTGGAATCGCCGCCCATAGCGGCACCTCGTTTTCACCAGAAAGGCGCGGACGCCAGGAGCAGGAGACATTTACCTCAACACTGGAAGACGCATGGAACCGCGCGGCAAAGGCGGCCGGTACTGACCAAGACGCAATCGACCGCATTACCGAAGTATTTTCGGACGTTGCCGATGGCTACAGAGCCCGTTTCATGGCGGCCCTCGGTGCGCGCAGCCGTGTGATGTCCACCATGATTACTGGCGGCGGAAACTTCCCCGTAGCGCGCAACCAGAAGCGCCTGGACATCGAACGCAGGCGGTCGGAAGAAGCCAATCAATACCTGGAGCGCGGCATCAAACGACTGATGCGCGCGGCACGTGGCCCCATCGACAACTCGCCCGAAGCGGAGTTGGAGCGCGTGCGCCTGAACCTGTCGCAGCGCGAGGAAGCTCAGACGCAGATGAAGGCGGCAAACGTGGCGTTGCGTCAAAAGGACGACGATGCACTGAGCGATATTGGGTTCACGGACACCGAAATCGCGGCGTTGAAGAAGCCAGACTTCGCCGGACGAACCGGGTTCCCAAATTACAAGCTGACCAATAACAACGCCGAGATTCGCCGGTTGCGAGAGCGTCTTGCTGACGCTGAAAAGCGCGTAAGCGAAGCGGCAGCCGGCCCGGTGGAGACGACCGTGCGCAAAGGCGTTCGCATCGAAGAGAATGCGCAGGATGACCGCATTCGCATGTTCTTCGACGAGAAGCCATCAGAAGCAATCCGCACCGACCTAAAGGCCAGCGGGTTCAAGTGGTCGCCCAATGCTGGAGCGTGGCAGCGGCAGTTGACCGATAACGCGCGGGCAGCGGCAAATCGGGTTGTGACGCAGCATTTCCCGGAAGACGACGCCGGCAACGTGGCGATGTTCGCGCGCGGCAGGCCAGGCCAATCGAGCGATAATGCCGCAGAATCAGGAGAGCGCAATGAAGGACGACAAGGCGGAAATCGAGTCGCTGATGGAGTTCAGCCAGCAGCCGGGCCCGAGCAAGACGTTCCAACAACTGTTGGAGGAAAACCCGCACCACGCGGGTGGGCTGGCGCAACTCGCATCAGCCGAGCGGGAAGCCCAATCACGGTCTATCGCGGCGCAGCGTCCGCGCTCCAATCCAGCCACTTCGCAGTAGGCGCACTCGGGCGGGCCAGCGGCAACCCGAGTTCCGGGCTTGGCGTCTGGTTCACGACCGGGCAGGTTGAGGCGAAGGGCTACGGCAAGTCGGAGAGTTTCCAACTCGACATCCGCAACCCCAAACTGATCCAGATTGACGACCTTCCAGGGTTTGATTCTGTCGATGAGGCAAACCAATTCCGCGAGGACTTGCGCAGCCAGGGTTTCGACGGGATCATCATTTCTGCGCGCAGCCTCGGCAAGAGGGAACTGCACATCGTTGCCTTCGATGCCGATCAAGTGATTCGGCCGCCGGCCGACGCGGCCCTCGCACGATCCCCCTTCTACAGCGCCCTGAGCCGCGAAGTCGGCAAGATCAACGCCAAGGGCAAGCAGACCGAGCAGCAGCGCCTGAA
>CAZLDN010000116.1:0-15884 GCA_964558355.1 uncultured Candidatus Solibacter sp. | reverse complement strand
CTGTGGAAAACGCGCTTCGCTCAAAACACGCCTATACCAGCTATAAGGCTGTCCCGGATTCCCGGATTCCTCTTCCTCCCAATGGCGTGGGTGTGGGCCAGTCGCGATATCGAGTTGTAGCCGACTTCGAGGGCAGGTTAGAAGTGGCACCGTCCGCGGGCATGAGGCGTGATCCCAAGGGCAAGCAGGTCGTCGGGATAGAAGGATTCGGCCACCCGATGCCGTTCACGCGGTTCAGACTTGTAGCGACTGCTGTGTCACGCATCGAGGCGATCAAACAACGGCCAATGGCACCACACGAGGCCAAAGACGCCGTTAAGCCTGCCCCAGCGAAGCCGCCAGTTCCGGCTCAGCGGTAGGCGTCTTTGCGGTTTTTGACGGTGTGGATGCGGAGGGTGTCTGGGTGCTCTTCGGTGAAGCGGACGCGGAAGTCGCCGACGCGGAGACGCTTCTCGCCATCCTTGCCTTTGAGTTCCTTGACGCGGCCGGCGCCGGATTCGGCCAGGCGGTGAATCGCCGTGAGGATGTTTATGGCGACGTGCTGGGGGATGGCGCGGATGTCGGCTTTGGCTTCTTCGGAAATGATGATGCGCTTCAAGCCGCCGGGTCCTTGCTGGCGCTGCGGATCTGGTCCATGGTGAAGCCGAGGTCGGCAACGACCTGCTCAAAGGGGATCCCCTCGTTGTGCTGGAACCACTCTTTCGATCGGGCGACTGCGGCCTCTTCCTCCTCGCTGATCTCCTCGTCCTCCTCGTTATCCTGGACCATGACTTCGAGCAAATGAACGACGGCGGCGAGTTTGCCGGTGTTCAACTGACCGAGCAGTTCGTGGGCCTTGGCTTCGAGCGTGCTAGCGGCCATGGCGTTGTTCTCCTTCCGCGCCGTTCTTGCGGATCGAACTGGCGGCGACTAAAGAATTGATCAAACGGACGACGGCTTTTTGATCGCGTTCGGGCAGCGTGGCGATCATCTGAAATCTCTTCCACTGCCGGCGCACATCGGAATCCTCGTCCATGGGCGCAACTTGAGGCGGTTTCAGTCCGAGCAACTCATCGGTGGTGACGTTGAGCGCCTTGGCCAGGCTGATAACGGCGGGAGCGGGCGGAAAGCCGGCCTCGGTCTCGTAGTAGGAGACGGCGCGCTGGGTGGTTTGGGCGGCCTCGGCGAGTTGGACTTGGGTCAAGCCGCGGGCCTTGCGGAGGTTCTGGAGGCGTTCGCCGAAGGCGGTTTCGCCGTATTTCTTTCTGGGCATCGCATTCGCGATTGTAAAGGCCATTTTCGAGATCCTCTCCGCCCGTCGTTGACAGTGCTTCCGTATTACGTATACTCTCAGAGACGGTACTGCAAGGTCAAGCGGGTTCCTAAAACGTGTACGGCCCCCTTGACAGGTTTTTCGAAGGAGGCCGTTTTCATGGCGAGAATTCCCGACAGCGAGTTGGAGCGGCTAAAGAAGGAAGTGAGGCTGGAGGATCTGGCGGCGGGGCGAGGGATCGAGTTGCGGCGGCATGGGGCGGACCTGCTGGACGAAGGTGTCCCCCAAGGGGTCCCAAGGGGTCAGACTGATACGATCGATTGGCGATTTCTTCCAAAGCACCGGTCGGCTCTGCCACTTTCACGATTCTAGCCCCTTTCGGCCCCCTCAACCCGCAAAAGTCCGCACCTGGCTCGCCTTCTCGAAGCGAACTGGCGAACTGGACAGCGCCCGATTGACGATTTCGACGAAATGGGGAGTCGGCTCTGCGACTTTGGATGATTTCGTCCCGAATCCGGTCAACTGACTGCCCCGTACCCTGCCAGAAACCGATTCACGCCGCTCTCGGCCACGGGAGTCCGCGCCCCGCTGACCTCCATCCGATCCTCTCTCTCGCTCCGGCTCCCATCGTCCGCCTCGCCCACCTGCAATCCCGCCCGATTCCGGCTTAAAAACCCCGGATTTCGCCAACACCCCGGGCCCGACTGCCTCCTTCGGCCAAATCGCCAAAGTGCCGGTCGCCTCCGCCGCCTTCGCCTAAGCTTCGAAGGTGACGAAAACAGGAACGCAGAGCCTGTTTGGCGGGGCGATTAGACCGCGACTGTTTGAGGGGACCGGGGGTGTGACCGTTAATTCGGAGTGGGGAGTCAGGACATCGCGTGGTTTTCCGAGGCAGGGGGAAGGGTAGTGTGTTGCGGTCGGGCTTCGGGGAGATGGGATACGCGCCGTCGTAAGCGGCACGGGGGGAGGCAGAGTGAATGTGCACGTGGGGTTCGAAGACGATGGATAGCCGGGATACCCGCCGCCGCGAGCGGCGCGGCTGGCGGGTGATCGAGGGTTTTCATGGCGTTAGGTGGCTCTGGCGGGGCCATCCGGACTGCCTCGAAGATCGCGTCTGGGACCCTCTCAGTCGAAAATCACGCCGGGGACCCGCCCAGTCGAAAATCACGCCGGAGACCCGCTCTCTGCGTTCGCGGTTACCGCGAGTGGGGCGGGATACTGGAAGAGGAGGTGGACTCCTTCCTCGACCACGATCTCGCCGAGGCAGAGCGCGCCGCCAAGCGCGAGTTCCGCATCGCCCGCCGACTCGCCGCCGCTCCGGCGCGTCCCTGATTTCGGACATAAACATCTGATATAATGCAGGTGGACGCTCTCGACCGCCCATTCCCCTATCATTAGGTTGAGAAACCGTTCTACAAGGTACTTATTCATCATGTCCAAAAAAATCGATGTGACCGAACTCGTCCTGCGCGACGCCCATCAGAGTCTGATGGCCACGCGCATGGCGATGGAGGATATGGTCCCGGCCTGCGACGATATCGACAAGGCCGGTTACTGGTCGGTGGAATGCTGGGGTGGTGCGACATTCGACTCCTGCATCCGCTTTCTGAACGAAGATCCCTGGGAACGGCTCCGCCAGTTCCGCCAACTCCTTCCTACTAGCCGCCTGCAAATGCTGCTGCGAGGCCAGAACCTGCTCGGCTACCGCCACTACGAAGACACCGTCGTGGACCGGTTTGTCGAACGTGCGGCCAAGAACGGCATGGACATCTTCCGTGTCTTTGACGCTCTGAACGACATCCGCAACGTCCGCCGCGCCATCCAGGCCGTCAAGCGGGCCGGCAAGCACGCCCAGGGCACGATCTGCTACACCGTCAGCCCGTTGCACACCATCCCGGCCTTCGTCGAATTCGCCGAACAGCTTGTCGATATGGGCTGCGATTCGCTCTGCATCAAGGATATGGCGGCGCTGCTCAAACCCCAGCCTGCCTATGAACTCGTCAAGGCGATTAAGCGCGCCTGCGGCGACGAGATGCGGGTCCACGTCCACGTGCACGCCACCACCGGCGTCACGCTGGTCAGCCTGATGAAGGCCGTCGAAGCCGGGGCAGACTGCGTTGACACGGCTATCAGCTCGCTGTCGCTCGGACCCGGCCATAACCCCACCGAATCGTTTGCGGAAATGCTCCAGGGTACCCCTTACCATACCGATCTCGACAAAGACCGCATGCGCCGCATCAAGGAACACTTCGCCGGCGTCAAGCCCCGGTACAGCGAGTTTCTGTCCGACATCACGGGCGTCGAAACCGACATCTTCGACAGCCAGATCCCTGGCGGCATGATCTCCAACATGGAATCCCAACTCAAGCAGCAAGGCGCGGGCGACAAGCTCAAGGAAGTCCTCGCCGAGGTGCCCAATGTGCGTAAGGTTGCCGGCTATCCGCCGCTGGTGACGCCGTCCTCGCAGATCGTCGGAACCCAGGCCGTCTTCAACGTGATGATGGGCCCGTACAAGGTCCTCACCGGCGAGTTCGCCGATCTCATGCTCGGCTATTACGGCTCCACGATCGGTCCCCGCGACCAGAAGATCGTCGAACTTTCCGCCACCCAGACCAAGAAGGAGCGTATCACCGGCCGTCCGGCCGATACGCTGAAACCTGAATGGGAAGGGCTGCGGTCGATGGCTCTGGCTCTCAAGGGTTGCGACGGTTCGGACGAAGACGTCCTCACCTACGCCATGTTCCCCCAGGTTGCCCCGAAGTTTTTCTCCACCCGCTACGAGGGTCCAAAAAACGTCGGCAAGGCCTCCGCGGCCAAGGCCGCCGTGGCCGCCACCGCCGGCGACAGCGGCAAGGGTCCGGTGCAAACCACGGTTGCCTACGAGATCAAGCTCAACGGCAAGACCACCAAAGTCACCGTCTCGCCCGCTTAAGGAGAGTTTCCGATTGGAACCCCCAAGGCCGTTTAGTTGCGTGTCATCGCCGCCCCCGTGGGGCAGGCTTCAGCCTGCGAAGGGCTTCAGCCCGCCCACCTCCGGTAAGGCGGCCCGCCGGCGGCCCGCCGCAAGGCAGCATCCAATGATTCTTTCCTGTACCCCCCGCCGCAACGAGCGGAAGCCCGCGCGGCAAGGAGCGGAAGCCCGCGCGGCGCAACCCATTATTCACGTTAGGACGAATAAACGAGATTCATACATATGTCAATGGAAACCAGAATTGCTGAGTTGAACAAGCGCCGCGAAAAACTCCAACATGGAGGCGGCGCCGACAAGTTGCAGAAGCATCGCGATCAGGGCAAACTGACGGCCCGCGAGCGCATCGACGGCATCCTCGATGCCGGCTCGTTCCAGGAAATCGGCCTGTTTGCGCAGCACCGCGCCACGCAGTTTGGCATGGCCGGGAAAGTGGCGCCCGCTGACGGGGTCGTCACCGGAGCAGGCACCGTCGATGGCCGCCTGGTCCACTTCGCCAGCCAGGACTTCACCGTCATGGGCGGCTCGGCCGGCGAACTCCACTCCGTCAAGGTCGCCTCCATCATGGAGCAGTCGCTTAAGACCGGATCGCCGTTCATCTTCATCAACGACTCCGGCGGCGCCCGCGTCCAGGAGGGCATCGATTCCCTCAGCGGCTACGGCCAGGTCTTCTATTCCAACGTCCAACTCTCAGGCGCCGTGCCCCAGATCTCGATGATTTGCGGACCTTGCGCCGGCGGCGCGGCTTATTCGCCCGCGCTGACCGACTTCATCATCCAGACCCGCAAGGCCCAGATGTTCATCACCGGTCCTCAGGTCATCAAGCAGGTGACCGGCGAGACCGTCACCGCCGATGCCCTCGGCGGTCCCGACGCCCATATGGTCAATTCCGGCGTAATCCACTTCATCGCCGAAGACGACAAGGAAGCCCTGCTCATCTGCAGGAAGCTGCTCAGTTTCCTGCCCAACAACAACATGGAAGATCCGCCCGAGGTCCCCTCGGACTGCAACGTCGAACCCGCCACCGGCCTCAACACCATCGTCCCCGACGACCCCAAGCAGCCTTATGATGTCCGCGACGTCATCCTCCGCGTCGTCGATAACGCCGATTTCCTGGAAGTCCAGGCCTCCTACGCGCCAAACATCGTCATCGGTTTCGCCCGCATCTGCGGCCGCTCGATCGGCGTTGTCGCCAATCAACCTTCCTACATGGCCGGCGTGCTCGACATCAATGCCTCGGACAAGGCCGCGCGCTTCGTTCGCTTCTGCAACGCCTTCAACATCGCGCTAGTCACTTTCGTCGACTGTCCCGGCTTCCTGCCCGGCGTGCAGCAGGAATATGGCGGCATCATCCGCCATGGCGCCAAACTGCTGTTCGCATACTCGGCGGCCACGGTACCGAAACTCACCGTCACCCTGCGCAAGTCCTACGGCGGCGCCCACATCGCCATGTGCTGCAAGGACCTCGGCGCCGACCGCACCTTCGCATGGCCCACCGCCGAAATCGCCGTCATGGGCGCCGAGGGCGCGGCCGAGATCGTCTTCCGCAAGGAGATTTCCGAGGCCGAAGACAAGGCGGCCAAGCGCAAGGAGATGATCGCCGAATACCGCGACGCTTTCTCGAATCCCTACGTCGCAGCCGGCCGCAGGCTGGTGGACGATGTCATCGAACCCGCCCAGACGCGCCGCATCCTGGCTCAGTCGCTTGAGTACCTCCTCACCAAGCGCGAACTCCGGCCCGCCAAGAAGCACGGCCTGATTCCGCTCTAGAGGGAACCTGGAGTCAACGCCATGGAACAAGTCAGTCTCAAATCACTCAGCGAGCAGATCGAAGCGCTCCAACGCCAGATCGAGGCCCTGACGGGCAGGCTGGCGCGGATCGAGGGGTATGGCCCGCAGGCCGCCCCTCCAACCGCCGCCGCCACGCCCGCGACCGCCATACCCCCAACCGCCGAAGAGGGCATCACCGAAGAGCTTCTGTTGGCTATCGCCGCCGCCGTCTCCGCCTACCTCGGCAAGCGCGCGCCCATCCGTCAGGTTCGATTACTCTCATCCCAGACTTGGGCGCAGCAGGGACGCGCCTACATTCAGGCCTCGCATCGCATCGATAGGAAACAGGATTAAGGGGAGAAGCCAGCCGTGAAATTGAAGATTACGATTGAGAATAAGACCTACGAAGTGGAAGTGGAAGCGACCGAGGCCGAAGCCACCCGGCCCATACCCGGCTACATGATCCAGCCCGGCGCGGTGCGCATCGTCGCAGCCCCCATCTCGCCCGGCGGCGCAGGCAACAAGGACGAAGGTCCCGTCGATGAGGATAAGGTTTGCCGCAGCCCCATCAATGGCATCGTCGTGAAGGTCGCAGCCCAGGAAGGCCAGCAGATCCAGCCTGGCGACACGCTCTTCATCCTCGAAGCCATGAAGATGGAGACCGCCATCACCGCGCCCAGCGCCGGCAAGGTGGTCAAGATCAGGGTCGGACCGGGCGACGGTGTCACCGCCGGCCAGATTCTGGTTGACTTTGAATAGGAAGGAGCCGAACCTGCCATGAGCGAAGATCTCACAAAAGTGCCCGGCTTCCAGTTCATCGACCACGTGGCGCTCGCCGTCCCGCAAGGGCAACTCGAATCCTACGTCGAGAAGTACCGGAAACTCGGATTTACCGAACTCCACCGTGAAGAGGTGTATGGCAAGCACCAGGTCCGCGAAGTGCTGCTCCGCATTGGATCAAGCGAGAATCTGGTTCAACTGCTCGAACCGATGTCGCCCGAGTCGCCCGTTGCCAAACAGATCGAGAAGAACAATGGCCGCGGCGGATTTGCCCACCTCGCCTTCCGCGTCGCCGACATCCAGGCCGCCTACGCCTACATGAAGGATGCCGGCTTCAACATGACCCAGGAGCCCGGCCCGGGCTCCCGCGGCACGCAGATCTTCTTTGTCCACCCGAAGGACTTCAGCTACCTCATTGAGGTCGTCCAGGAGGCGCCCAATGCCGGACATTGATCAACACCATCCGACGCCGCTCGACATCCGCGACGAGTTCCCGCCCGTTACCACCGGGCAGTGGGAAGCGCTCATTCAGGCCGACCTCAAGGGCGCGGACTACGACAAGCGCCTCGTCTGGAAGACCGAGGAAGGCATTCCCGTCCGTCCCCACTACCGCTCCGAAGACATCTCCCCCGCCGATACCGCGCCCGGCGAATTTCCATTCACACGCGGCAAGGCCGGCGGCTGGACGATCGCCGAGGAGGGCTTCGCCCCGGCCAATCCGGTCGACGCATCGCGCTTCCACGAATCCGGCGCCACGGCCGTCCAGGAACTCGCCTGCGCCATCGCCGAGGGTGTCGATCGCCTCTCTTCCGCCTCCGATCCCGCAGCCGAAGCCGCCTCGCTTACCTTCGTCTTTTCCGTCGGGTCGAACTACTTCTTCGAGATCGCCAAACTGCGCGCCGCCCGCATGATGTGGGCCCAGGCCGTGTCGGCCTTTTTGCCCGATGCCGGCGACGCCGCCCGCATGAAGATCCATGCCCGCACGGCGCTGGCTAACAAGTCGATCTACGACCCCTACACGAACCTGCTGCGCGTCACCACCGAAGCGCTTTCGGCTGCTATCGGCGGCTGCGATTCGCTTGAAGTCGTACCGGCCCGCTTCTCGGCCCGCATGGCCCGCAACGTCCAGTTGATCCTCAAGGAAGAGGCCCATCTCGACGCCGTGGCCGACCCAGCCGGCGGTTCCTATTACGTCGAGTCGCTCACCGATTCTCTCGCCCGTGAAGCATGGTCGCTCTTCCAACTGATCGAAGCCAAAGGCGGCTTCTCCCAAGCCTGGGACTTCATCGACGCCCAGGTCGCCGAAGCCCGTCAAGCCAAGGAAAAGGCCATGGCCTCGCGCCGCAAGGTCATGGTCGGCGTCAACAACTATCCCGATACGAAGGAATCCGCGCTCGACGCCGCCGGCGCCTTGCCCTCCGCATGGCGGCAGGCCCAGGCCATCGAGGCGGTCCGCCTGCGCACCGAGCGTCACGCCCAGTCCACGGGCAAGACGCCGCGCGTGCTGTTGCTCAAACGTGGCGACCTCAAGATGAAGACCGCCCGCGGCGCTTTCTGCCTCAACTTCTTCGGCTGCGGCGGCTTCGACATCGTCGAAAGCGAGGAACTCGATCCCGCCGCCGATCTCATCGTTCTCTGTTCGTCCGACCACGAGTACGTCGACTTCGCCCGCGACATCGCCGCTCGGACCAAGGCGCCCATCGCCGTCGCCGGCAACCCGAAAGAGCAGATCGAAGAGATCAAAGCCATCGGAGTCGCCGGCTTTGTCCACGTCCTGTCCAATCAGGTGGACACGCTGCGCGAATGGCAGGACCTCCTGGGGGTGAAAAACTAGCCATGAGACCCGACTTCTCCAAACTCGATTACAGGCCCGCCGCCAAGGGTCCGGCCGCTCCGGCCCCGGCCGAATGCCTCTGGAAAACCGCCGAACAGATCGGCGTCAAGCCCTGGTACAACGCCTCGGACCTCGCCGGCATGGAGCATCTCGAATACGCCGCCGGCCTGCCGCCATTCCTGCGCGGACCCTATTCGACGATGTACGTCATGCGGCCCTGGACCGTCCGCCAGTACGCCGGATTCTCCACCGCCGAAGACTCCAACGCCTTCTACCGCCGCAACCTCGCAGCCGGACAGAAGGGCCTCTCGGTCGCATTCGACCTGGCCACTCACCGCGGCTACGATTCCGACCACGAACGCGTCAAAGGCGACGTCGGCAAGGCCGGCGTGGCCATCGATTCCATCGAGGACATGAAGATTCTCTTCGATCAGATCCCGCTCGAACAGATGTCGGTCTCGATGACCATGAACGGCGCAGTCCTGCCCATCATGGCCTTCTACATCGTCGCCGCCGAGGAACAGGGCGTCCCCGCCGCTAAGCTGACCGGAACCATTCAGAACGACATTCTGAAGGAGTTCATGGTCCGCAACACTTACATCTATCCGCCCGCGCCGTCGATGAAAATTGTCGGCGACATCCTCCGCTATTGCTCGGCCAACATGCCGAAGTTCAACTGCATCTCGATCTCCGGCTACCACATGCAGGAAGCCGGCGCGACCGCGGATATCGAGCTCGCCTACACGCTCGCCGACGGTCTGGAATACCTCCGCACCGGGATCAACTCCGGCCTCTCCATCGACGAGTTTGCCCCGCGCCTCAGCTTTTTCTGGGCCATCGGCATGAACCACTTCATGGAGATCGCCAAAATGCGGGCGGCGCGTGTGCTTTGGGCCAGGATCGTCAAGCAGTTCAACCCCAAGAGCGCCAAGTCGATGGCTCTGCGTACCCACTCGCAGACCTCCGGCTGGTCGCTCGCCGCCCAGGACGTCTTCAACAACGTCGTCCGCACCACCGTCGAAGCCATGGCCGCGGCGCTTGGTCACACCCAGTCGCTCCACACCAACGCGCTCGATGAAGCCATCGCCCTGCCGACCGATTTCTCTGCCCGCATCGCCCGCAACACCCAGATCTACCTCCAGGAAGAGACAGGCATCTGCCGCGCCGTCGATCCCTGGGCCGGCTCCTACTACGTCGAATCCCTCACCCATTCGCTCATGACTCGCGCCTGGTCGCTCATCCAGGAGGTCGAGCAACTCGGCGGCATGACCAAGGCCATCGAAACCGGCCTTCCCAAAATGCGCATCGAAGAGGCCGCCGCCCGCCGCCAGGCGCTGATCGACTCCAGCCGCGAGACCATCGTCGGCGTCAACAAGTACCAGCCCGGCCACGAAGATCCGCTCGACATCCTCGAAGTCGATAACACCGCCGTCCGCGATTCCCAAATCCGCCGCCTCCAGCAGATCCGCGCCACCCGCAACGAGCAGGCCGTCCAAGATGCCCTCGCCGCTTTGACCAAATGCGCCGGGTCCGCTGTGGGACAGGCCTCCCGGCCTGTCGGCGAAGGCAATCTCCTCGACCTGGCCGTCCGTGCCGCCCGCGTTCGCGCCACACTGGGAGAGATCTCCATGGCTCTTGAGAAACCCTTTGGCCGCTACCAGGCGGTGAACCGGACGATCTCGGGCATCTATTCAGCCGAGTCGCAGTCCGACCCTGAATTCCAACTCGCGCGCAAACTCGCCGATCAGTTTGCCGCCGCGGAAGGCCGCCGTCCGCGCGTCCTGATCGCCAAACTCGGCCAGGACGGCCACGACCGCGGCGCCAAGGTGGTCGCCACCGCTTTCGCCGACATAGGCTTCGACGTCGATGTCGGCCCGCTGTTCCAGACGCCCAAGGAAGCCGCGCGCATGGCCGTTGAAAACGACGTCCACGTCGTCGGCATCTCCTCGCTTGCAGGCGCCCATAAAACGCTGGTCCCCGAAGTGGTCAGCGAACTCAAACGCCTTGGCCGAGACGATATCGCCGTCTTTGTCGGTGGCGTCATTCCGCCGCAGGATTACGACGCCCTTTACGAAGCCGGCGCGGTCGGCGTCTTCGGTCCGGGCAGCGTCATCCCGGTCAGTGCCAGAAAAATCCTCGAAGCCCTTGCTGGAAGTGAGAGTGGCGCAAGCGTCTGACAACACGATGAAACCGGCGGCCCCGGCGCTCACCTTCCCGCGCCGGGGACGCCTTGCGCCCAACGACTACATTCAAGGCGTCCTTGCCGGCGACCGCGTCGCCCTGGCGCGCGCCATCACGGTCATCGAATCCGAACTCCCTGCCGACTCGCATCTTGCTCGAGAGATCCTCGACGGCATCATCTATAAGACCGGACATGCCCGCCGCGTCGGTATCACCGGGGTCCCCGGCGCAGGCAAGTCCACCTTCATCGACGCCCTCGGCCTGCACCTCATCCACAGCCTCGGCGAGAACCTCGCCGTGCTCACCGTGGATCCCTCCTCGCCCCTCTCGCACGGTTCCATCCTCGGCGACAAGACCCGCATGGAGCGCCTCTCCCAGCAAGACGCCGCCTTTATCCGCCCCTCGCCCGCCCGCGATCACCTCGGCGGCGTCGCCCGCCGCACGCGCGAAACGATCCTGCTATGTGAAGCCGCCGGCTTTCAGAATGTCCTCGTCGAAACCGTCGGCGTCGGGCAGTCGGAAACCGCTGTCCGGTCGATGACCGACTTCTTTCTGCTGATTATGATCGCCGGGGCCGGCGATGAGCTACAGGGCATCAAGCGCGGCATCATTGAGATGACCGACCTCATGGCCATCAACAAGGCCGACGGCGACAACAAGCTCCGTGCCGAACGCGCCCGCGCCGAATACGCCTCGGCCCTCCACCTGTTTCCCCCCACGCCCGAAGGCTGGACCCCGCCTGTGATCACCTGTTCCGCCCTCACCGGCGAAGGCTTGCCCGGCATCTGGAACGCCGTTGTCGAACACCGCCAGTTGCTCGAATCCAATGGCTATCTGGACCGCCGCCGCCAGCAACAGAGTCTCGCCTGGATGCGCGAACTCATCGCCGGCGGCCTCGAAGATCTGTTCCGCCAACACCCCGAGGTCCGCGACCGCCTCCCACGGGTTGAAAAAGATGTACGAGATGGTCGCATGACATCCTCCGGCGCCGCGCAATCCCTGCTGGCGCTCTTCCGAGCCAAGGAGTGAACTCATACCATGCCATTGCCCTTTCCCGTACTGACCCCTGAAGAAGCCGCGGCACTCATTCAAAACGGCCAGACCATCGGATTCTCCGGCTTCACGCCCGCCGGCGCAGCCAAAGCCATCCCCAAGGCCCTCGCCGTCCGCGCCGAGGCCGAACACGCCATGGGCCGCCCGTTCAAGGTCGGCGTCCTCACCGGCGCCTCCACCGGACCCTCGCTCGATGGCGCACTGGCCGAAGCCGAAGCCATCAGCTTTCGCACGCCGTATCAATCCAACCCCGTCCTGCGTTCGCAGATCAACAAGGGCCAGGTCCGCTTCGTCGACATGCACCTGTCCATGCTGCCGCAGTTCGCGCGCTACGGCTTCCTCGGCCCCATCCATTGGGCCGTCGTTGAGGCCTGCGATGTGACCGCCGGCGGCGGCATCGTGCTCACTTCGTCGGTTGGAGCTTCCAATACCTATCTCAAGCTGGCCGGCAAGATCCTCATCGAACTCAACCGCAATCATCCGCCCACACTGCTCGGCATGCACGATATCTTCGAGCCCGCCGATCCGCCCGCGCGCCAGGAGATCCCCATCTACGCCGTCTCCGACCGCATCGGCGCCGCCATGTGCGTTGTCGATCCCAAGAAGATCGCCGGCGTCGTCTTCACCGATCTCGAGGACGAATCCGGCGGCTTCGAACCGCCCAACCCGGCCACCGAGCAGATCGGCCAAAACGTCGCTGCGTTCTTCGTCTCGGAGATGAGGGCCGGCCGCATCCCGCCGCAGTTCCTGCCCCTCCAGTCCGGTGTCGGCAATGTCGCCAACGCCGTCCTCGGCGCCCTCGGTTCGACGCCTGAAGTCCCTAACTTTGAGATGTACACCGAAGTCCTGCAGGATTCCGTCATTCCGCTGCTCGAATCCGGCCGGTGCACTTTCGCTTCCACCTGCGCCCTCACGCTTTCGCCCGAAGTCATGCGCCGCGTCACCGGCAACCTGTCCTTCTTCCGCAACCGCATCCTCATGCGCCCGCAGGAGATCTCAAATCACCCCGAAGTCGTCCGCCGTCTCGGTATCCTCTCGCTCAATACGGCCATCGAAATCGACCTCGGCGGCAACGTCAACTCGACCCATGTCATGGGCCGCCAGATGATGAATGGCATCGGCGGTTCGGGCGACTTCACCCGCAACGCCTACCTCTCGGTCTTCTCATGCCCCTCGACGGCCAAGGGCGGCCGAATCTCGGCCATCGTACCCGTCGTCTCCCATATAGACCACTCCGAGCACTCCGTTCAGGTCGTGGTCACCGAGCAGGGCATCGCCGATCTCCGCGGCAAGGACCCGCACGAGCGCGCCCAGTTGATCATCAACAACTGCGCCCACCCCGACTTCCGCCCGCAGTTGCATGAGTACATCTCGCTCACCAAGGAAGGCCACGAGCCGATGTCCCTCTCGCTCGGCTACTCCTTCCACCGCCACTTCCTGCGTAACGGCGACATGCGCAACATCAATTGGGACGAGTGGCGCTAGCCCGCTGCGCAACCCGAAGCGTTGGTTCGCGAGCAACGTGAGCGGAGCGTTAACCAGCCCAAACCTGGCGCACACCCCGCTCATCCACATCCTCGCCCGTCCGCTCGTTAACGTCGTTTCCCCATCCCTCCCGCCTCGGGCATATGATACCCGTGGGTCCTAATCTGCGGCACCGCCAAACAGGTTCTTCTGCTCGCGGCCATCCGTCTGCCGAGAGTGAAATGGCGGGTCGTTGCCGTCGATTCCTCGGGCAACGCCAGTGCGCCGATGGAATGTGAACGCGGGCAGTAATCAGCCGAACACGGCCCGGACCTTTTCAAGAAACCGGGCCACCTTCACCTTCGGATCGCCCGCGCCTAGCGTCTCGATCGGCAGCACGCCGCGGTAGCCGCCCTTGTCGATGATCGACTTCACCCGCGCCAGATCAGTGGGCACTTCCTTCTTGCCGTACCAGACCGTCTCCTTGAGCTGCCAGGAGACGGCGTAGGGAAGCAGTTTCTCGATTTCTTGATACGGGTCGGCTTGACGCAAGCTGCCGACATCGAGGATCACGCCGAACCACTCTGAGCCGACCGCCTCGGTGATGCGGATGGTCTCGGCGGCGGTCTTGGCGAAGTCGTTGTGGTTCTGCAACCCAACGATGACGCCGTGGCGCGCGCCATGTTCGGCGCACTCCTTGAACGCCGGGATCATCCAGTCGAGCGTCTTGTCGAATGTCGCGCCTTCGGCCACTTTCTGGCCCGTGAAGACGCGGATCACCGATGCGCCCATCAGCGATGCCGCTTCGATCCACTCCTTCACCATCGCAATGTCGCGCTGCCGCGCCGCCGCATCGGTGACGGCGAAGTCGTTGCGCACGCCCGTGCCACAGATCGTGACGCCGTTGACGAACGCCCGGCGCTTCAGCGCATGAATCACCGCCGGCGAGGGCGCTTTCGGATAGCTGTCAAAGTAGTAGCCCGTGGCGTCGAGTCCAACAATGCCGTGTTGGGCGCAGTAGTCCACCACGCCATCCCAGGTGATCGACTTGTCCCTCAACGGCTGGTTGAACGAATAGGCGTTCAGCGCCAACTGTACCGACGCGCCGGGCTGGCGGACGATCTTCGCCTTTGACGCGGATTGGACGTGTGCCGCGATTGAACCGGCGGCGAGTGATCCGGCAACGAAACCGCGCCGGGTGAAGCGTGTGGACATGCAAACTCCTGATTTGACCGAATGGCCTGCGCCGGTAGTATATCGGACTGCGCCTATTCTTCGTCGGGGCTTACGGCGAAACGCCCCAACGGCCCCGTGCGCAGGATCACCTGCTTCTCCACCGGGAACGGGTAGACCACCAGATGCCCGCCTGCCTCTTTCGCCACCGACGGATCCGGCGCGAGGAAGAAGCCAAGTTCGAAATACGCCGCCGCTTCTTGCGCACGGAACGGGACCCGCCGCTTGTAGGGAGTGAACAGCCTCAGCGGCAACATCAGACTGATCTTCTCGCGAAAGACCTCGCCCGGCTCGACGCGCGTCACATAAGGCACGTCGGGCTTTTCGACATCTGTGTCGGCAGGCACCGGGATGATCTTCTTGCCCAGGATGAGCGAGCCGCCGGCAGGTTCAACATAGACCAGGTTGGCGTCGGTTTCCGGCCCGCCCGATGCGCCGGTCCGGTGGACCACGTTGAACAGGAACGCCGTCTTGTCCGACCGGTTGCGGAACTCGTAGCCCAACAGCAGCGCGTTGGGCGAGGCCTGCACGGCCACGCGCAGATCGCAATCCTGTGCGCTGGTTGACATCGAACTCGGCGCCAGAGGATTCTGCATCGAGGCCATTTCAGTCGGTTTCCTTTCCGCGTCGCCACAGCCCGGCGTCGCGATCAGCGCGGCGGCGATTCCCAGCACGGCGGTTTTCAGCATCGCTTGCCATCAGTACCACTTCCGCTCAGGCTGCGGCGGAGGCCATTCTTTCCGGATCTTGTTCTCGTTGTACGGATACTGGTCGTAGGGCGGAACGCCCACGGCCTCCAACTCCCGCTTGTTGGTCTGTACTTTCTTGGTTGGATCGGTCGGGTCAACCTTGCCGTCGTTGTCGTCCTTACCCGTCTTCATCTTGCCCCCGCCGGCTTGATGGGCGTGGCCCAGTTCATGCGCCAGACCGATCGCTGGCGGCCGCGTCTCCCAGTCTTCCGTGCCGATCGACTTGCGATCCGGGTTGTAGCCAACCGTCGCATCGGAGCCCGCGCCCGGCGTGCCATCGGCGTTTTCGAAGCGTCCCGCGGGGTTGGTGTACCCGCCGGATTCGTTGCCGCCGGTAGTCTTCTCGATTTTTACCTTCTTGTCGCCGTTGCCGATCGCCTTCAGCAGCTTCTCGCCCGTCGGCGTAGATGCGATCTGACCGAGCGACAGAAGGGTCTTCATCTTGAATTCCATGTCGCCCGTAATGGTGAGCGACTTGCCCACCTGCACGTCGCCGTTCGGCAGAACCGTCACCGGCATGCCAGCTATGTTGGCCGGAGGGACCGCAGCGCCTGCCGCTCCCGCCGCTGCACCCGCGGCAGCGCCAGCCGCCGCTCCCCC
>CAZLDN010000115.1:0-15897 GCA_964558355.1 uncultured Candidatus Solibacter sp. | reverse complement strand
GCGGCAGCCGTCGAACTCGCCATAGAAGATCTGCTCCCAGGGTCCGAAGTCGAGCCGCCCTTCCGTGATGGCAACCACCACCTCTCGGCCCATGATCTGGCGCTTCATGTGGGCGTCGGCGTTGTCCTCGCCCGTGCGATTGTGGCGGTACCCGCTAACTGGCTCGTGCGGGGCGAGCTTTTCGAGCCAAACGTCATAGTCGTGATGGAGGCCGGACTCGTCGTCGTTGATGAACACCGAAGCCGTGATGTGCATGGCGTTGACCAGGCACAAACCCTCCTTGACGCCGCTGTCGCGAAGACATCGCTCGACTTCGGGCGTGATGTTGACCAGCCCGCGGCGGGCCGGGACGTTGAACCAAAGCTCTTTGCGAAACGACTTCATGGCCACCAGGCCATCTTACGTCTTTCCGGCCTGACGCTTTCCCGCCCGGCGCCAGAGCCAGGGCGGCTGCGGATCCGGGTCGGCCCAAAGGCCGATTCGCCGGATCCGGGCGCGCTCGTCGATCCATTCCAGGCGGCCTCTTCCAGGCGGCGCTCACGCGGCGCGCGTTTACTTCGTGTAGTTGAACACGATCACCGAAGTAAAGCTCTTCGCCGCGCCATCCTGGAGCAGTGGCGTGAACTTCCACTGCTTGACCGCGGCCATCGACGACGAGCTGAACATGGCGTTGCCTTTCAGCACCTTGGCATCGACAACCGAACCCTCTTCGTTGACCGTGATTTCGACCTCCAGGCTGCCGCTGATGTTCAACTGGCGGGCAGCGGCCGGGTACAGCGGGGCCACTTTCTTCGCGACCCTGGCCATGGCGCTGGCGGTGGGGATGCTGACTGTTTCAGCCGACAATAAGGACGGTAGGGCGATGGCGGCCAGAACCGCGACGAGCACGGCCCACTTCATGAAGTCACGCCCGGATTTGCCTGTCATTTTGCATTGCTCCTTCTCTCGAGTTGAATTTCTCCGGCATGGCCGGCCGGACTCTTTGGTCCGCTTTCTGACAGTCTTCGCGCTCACCGGACGAGTCATCGGACCGGGAGACCGCCCACTGTGAGGTTGAAGCGTCAGGGGTCATATCGGCCCGGCAGGCAGATGAATGAGATGAAATGTGGGGTTACTTAGGGGCGGCGGGAGGCCCGCCGACGGTTCCGGCCCAGCCCATGTTGGACCAGAGGTTCGCTCTCTGGGCATACCACCAGAACGCGCCGGCGGCGTCGCGGCCGGCCAGGAAAAGCCCGCCTGGGCCGGCGGTGGGCGAAGCGTCGGTGAGCGAGCCGCCGGTGGCGGCCCAGGCAAGCCAGCCCGATGAAGTCCCCTCGGTGAAACCGCGGCTCCACCAGCCGCCCCAGGGGTCGCGGACCACTGTGTACACAACGCCCTGGGAGTCAGCCGCGGCCATGGGGTCGAGCGACAGGATGCCGCCGCCGTTGGACCAACTGAGCCAGGATTCGCCCTGGACGCGGGCCATCCAAACCGCATTCCAGGGATCGCGCACCACAACGTAGGCCTCGGATCCGGCGCCACCAGCGACGGCGGGGTTGCCTTGAACGATGCCGCCGCCAAAGCGCCATCCCTGGAAGGCGCCGGAGGACGAAACGCGGCCACTCCACAGCCCATTCCAGTTGTCCTTGCCGATCACATAGACCGAACCGTCGCCGGAAGAGGCGATGACGGGGTCGGTTGCGAAGATGCCTTGAAGGGGCATCCAGGCGCCGAAGGCGGATCCGTCATAGGTCAGCAGCCAGTAGGAGTTCCAGGCGTCGCGGACGGCGATGTAGGCGGTCCCGGCGGATGAAACGGCGATTGCTGGCTGGCCGGCGGTGAGCCCGCCGCCGAATCGCCAGGTCTCCCAGGTCTTGGTTGACGACCGGTAGACGGAGGCCCAGATGGCATTCCAGAGGTCGCGGCAGGCGAAGAAGACGTCGCCATTGGGGGCGCGAGCGGCAGCCGGGTTGGACTCGAACGCTCCGCCACCATTGAGAAGAGTATCCGAGCCGTAGCTGGAGAGCTGCACACCACCCCAGACGTCCTTGAACGCGGCGATGGGCTCCGGCGAGCGGCCTGACTGCGAGACGCGGATGGCGGCCGGCCCGGCCGCGAGGTGTGTCACGCGGGGAGCGCCAGGGTTTGAAGTAACGTGGAATGAGACTGAACCGGAGCCATCGCCATAGGCTGATGCCGGTTGGTCGATTACGGCCCAGGGTTGGGTGGAGGAGACGGTCCAAAGGCAGCCGGGCTGGGTGGAAACATCCACTTGAGCAGACGTGCCTGCGACTGGCGCGTGGATCTGGGACGTGGAAAGGGTGAAGGTGCAGGACGGCTGCACGGCCAGAAGTTCTGGCGGGGGAGCGGCCGCCCGTTCCGCCGGATCCCCAGCGGCGGCGGCCAGGGGGGACAGGACGAGCGCGGCAACGGACGCGAGGCGCAGTCGGGTCATCTTCGCGCGGGTTACCGCAGGGTGGGCTTTTCTCAACCCACAAACGGTTGTTCGGCTGGAATGGGCTCGAACATTAGGGGGAATGCGCCGCATGAGCGGGCGAAGAAGCGCGGCGGGGGCCCTGCGCGGACGAGGGCGTCCGCCCCAATGAGCCTTTTGCCGGAACTTCGGAGACGGGGGCCGTCTGACCCCGCGCCGCGCCTACTGCGCTTCCCTGGGGTTCACCACGGGGATCTTGAAGTAGTTCGAGATCTGGAAGCTCTGGGCGATGTAGGCGCTCGTTTGCGGGTTGGTTGGTATGTCGGTGTTCAACTCCAGGTGAACCTCATAGACGCCCACCAGGCCTTGCACCAATCCGGCAAACAGGACGTTCGCCGTCTTGCCACCCGCCATCGACGAGACAAACTCGGTCACATCGTTCAGCAGCGGGCCGGTATACGGCTTGCCCGTGACCATGGCTTCCCGAGCTTCTTCCGGACCAACCAGTCCAAGCCCCGTCGCCAGGACGATAATCGTCTCTCCAGGTACCGCGGGATTGTCTTCGGTCACCTGAGCGCCGGCTTCACTGGCGCAGCACAGCTCTACATTCGTCGCTGTCATGATGACCGAGCCGTCGATCGTGCTGTCCACCGAGCCGTCGGTCGATTTCGCGCTAATCGGAATCCCATTGCCGATTGGGCCTGGAATCTTCGCGCGCAGCCTGACGCGGGTGAACGTGCCCGACCCAAACGCCTCGACCTCGGGATCAGCCGAGCTGATCAGCGCCACAAGGCCGTCGCGAATACTGGCCAGAGTGTCGCCTGCCTGGACGCGGTAAGAGTACTTCCGGTCGCGGATGCTGATTGTCGCTTCATCGCCCGGCTGAGCCGCTCCGTCCACCGATACCGTGGCCGTCGCCGAGGAAGAGAAATGGAACGCGATACCAGGGGCGGGGGGAAGCGAGGCGTCGGCGAAGACGCCCGGATTCTGCTCGATCACGCGCACCGCGACCGGGGCTGAAACCGTTACCCGGCCATCGGCCCGCACGGTCCGGATGATCCCGCTGGCAGACGTCGATCCCGTCATGACGACCGGCAACTGGCAGATGATGCGGGTCGGCGAGACCAGAACGATCGGCGCCAGGATTCCGTCGAAATAGACCCGCGTGTTGGCCAACTCAAAAGGCAGGGGCTTGGCCAGGCTCTGGACTTCAGAGGTGTAATCGGCCAGATTGTCGCCAAGGATCGTCACCAGGCCAAACGGGGCCACGCGGGCGGCGTCAGTGCCGCCGGCAAGGGCCGTACCCGATGTGGTCAGTGCCGTCAGGCTCGTCGCGGGATCCACGGACGCAGCCAGTGAAACGTTGTTGCCGGGCGGTCCGGAGGCGCGCGCTTGGAACATAACGGCCTGGAAGGTGTAGTTCGGCGTCGCGAGCACCAGCGGGTCGCCCTCGCCGGCGTTGATCAGGGCGATGAACCTGTCGATGATGGCGGAGATGGTATCGCCATCGACGACGGTGACCGTGTACGACTTCTCGGAATCCTGAACGGTCGAATCGCCGATCTTAATCGTCAGCTTGTCCTTCGCCTTCAGCGTACCGGCGATGATCACGTTGCCTTGAGCAAAGACCTCGGGGCTGGCCGCGTTGCGCACGGCACTCAAGGGCAAAGGGAAGTCGGCCGGGGTATACAGCAGGACACGGCGGTTGTAGGCGTCGGCCACATAGAGGTTGGTCCCGTCCCAGGCAAGCGCGCCTGGCGTCCTGAATGAATCTGTCGCGGCTACGCGTTCGGGTTCGGCGGAGTCCGACGCCTGGTTCAGCAGGTCGCTCTGCTGGCCCAGCACGGCGCTGGCCGCGGCCGCGTTCTCGGTCGGAATCGTGTCATGGACCAGCACGCGGTCGTTGCCGGAATCAGAGATGTAAAGCCTTGTCCCATCCGACAGCGCGAACCGCGGCAGCGACATCGACTTCGCGCACAGGCTCGGATAGGTCAGGTTGCCGTCCGCGTCAGTGCCGTTGGATTCGCAGAGGTTCACGACGTTGTTGGACAGATACGAAGTCATGTCCGGCTGGCCCACCACCACATCGGCGGCCTTGGCATTCTGCGCCGGGATCGAATTCCAGATCAACACGCGGCTCAGGCCCAGGTCGGTGACAAAGAGGCGGCTGCCATCGCTGGTCACCGAAACCGGATTGCGCATCGTGTCGGCGCGGACCACCGGAAGCTGCGCCAAAGTGGTCTGCTGATTCGTCCCGAAGTCCGGCTGGCCCAGGACGATTTTGGCGTCGGGGTTGTTCTGCGATACCACGCCGTAGTAGAGGACCCGGTTATTCTGCGTATCGGCCACCCACAGACCGTCGCTCTGATCGAGCCAAACGCCCTGAGGGCCCCGCAAAGTCTTCGAGTTCAACGCCCTGGTGGATGCGTTTTTGGTGAAGTCCGATTGCCCCACGACATAATCGGCCGGCGCCTCGTTGGATGCCGGCAGCGACCGCCAGATCAAAACGCGGTTGTTGTCGGTATCGGCCACGGCCAGAATCCGGCCGTTGTAGGCCACGCCGAGCGGGCGGTTCATGGTGGATTGCGCGACGGCGCGGGGGGATTCCACCTTTGTGAAATCCGCCTGGCCCAGAACGCTGGTTGCCTTGCCGATACAGGCCGGACACCGCGTATCGTTCTGCGGAAACAGATCGAGCCGGCCCAGAACCTGGTTTGCCAGATCGCGGTAGATGAGCACCCGGTTGTTGTTCGGTTCCGCGCCCACACGGTTGGAATCGGCCACCACCAGCGTGTCGCCCCCATAGGCAACGCCGTTGAGCGCGCCCAGTAGGACGTCCGACGCGCCGGGTTCGGCGGCTCCAAACGGCTTTTGTCCAATCACGAGGCGGGCCGCCTGGCCGGTCGTATACTGCTGTGCAGAGGCGGAACCGGAGAGAACCACGGCGGCGAGCAGGGTCGGGGCTAACCACTTCTTAGTTGGCATGGATGTAGGCAAACTCTCAGTATATCAAGCGAACCGGTAAAACAGGGCCGCGCGAGCCGCCCGTTTGGCCGGCAGCGGACACAACTATCATCACGCCCTAGACGCGGTTCAAAGCTTCCGGGTTTCCCTCACCAAATGTAGTCTTTCGCCGCCGCCCGCCGCCTGTAGCCGTCGAGCACATGCACCACCCGGATGCGCTTCAATTTCGAGGGCGAAAGCTGCCCCGCCGGCACGTAGAGAATGTTGCGGTTCAGATGCGCCGCGATCGACTTGAAGATCGTCCGCGGCGGCCGCGACGCCACATAAACAACGTGGCGCTCGAGCGAATAGTCCATCGCCGCCAGCAGCAGCCGTTCGCTGTGAGATTCGGCGAAGTCGTAGTCGGTGTCGTTCCAGACGTCGAACATGCGCCCGGCCGGCAACGTCATCATCAAGCCGCCATATTCGGCCCGGCCGATGCCCGGTCCGACGACATTGCTGAACGGCTGCGTCGAGAAGAACGCCATGTCGCTCTCGTTCTGGTGTTCGCCGAGCCATGTCGTCAGGAAGCCGTAGCGCTCGTCGTGGTCCTGATCGAAGACGATCACCACCGCCCCGGCGTTGCCCGAAAGGCGGTCCTGCCGGCGGACATAGATTTTGCCCTCGAACCAGTTGCGGATCGTCTCCCGCATGTCCACGCCATCGAGCATGGAGGTCGAGAATGGTTCGGTTCTGGTCCGCTCCTCACTGACCAACGCCTTGGCCTTCTGTTTGGCGAAGCGGCCGAACTCCTCGATGACCAGGTCCTCCGGCGGATAACTGCAGATGGCCGACCCGTCGATCTGGCTGGCCCATTCGCCAGGCGAGGTTTCCTTGGGCCTCGGCTTCAACCCCCTCGGCATCAGCCGCCGCTTCATTCGCGGCAACCGCCTGCGGAGTTTCATCCGCCGCGTGTTGAGCCAGATCTCGTCCGCGCTCAACCTCACGGTTGGCAAGTCAGCCGTCTCCTGCTGCCACGGCCAAACGCCGGCCAGCCGCCAAAGTTCCCAGGCGAAGTTGTCGTCCACAATGCCCCGCGCCGCGGTGGTCAGGTCGTAGAGCGATGCCACAAGCTGCTGATCGAGATGAGCCAAATTGCGCGAATAGCGGGCCAACGCGCGTCTGTGCCAGTGCGACAGGTGGTCGCCGGTCTGGGCCTCGTAATCAGTCTCGGCCTCCTTCAGCAGGTCGAACTGAATCAGACGGCGGTCCAGGAACCTGGCCGCATCCGGCTGCAACCGGAACCTCTCGTAACGCTCCTGCAGGAAGGGCATTTCCACGGTGATCTGCCCCAGGCAGTCGGGATGCGGGTGAATCAGATCTGGCCCGGCGAGCGCCAGGCGGCGCGCCGGACGGCTCTGAGGGACCTCCATCGCATCGAGCACGGCGTCGAGCAGATTCAGCGAGACCACGGCCAGCATCGCTCTGTCGGGATCGGCCCCTTGCAGCTTCCAAGCGATCGCCGCCGCATGTTCGTCGATCTCATCGTTGCGCGGCTGACGATGCAGCCTGTAGGCGTCCACATAGGCCTGATAGGTGACCGACCGTAGCGCGTGCGAGTCGGGATAGTTGTCCTCCAGGTGCGGCCGGTCCACGGCATCCGGCTCGATGAACTCCACCTCCGCGCCCACCTCTCGCGCTGTCCGGATCGCCTCGACAAACGGATCCGCCGGCTCGACAACCACATAGACGGCCCGGTCCGACTCCAGATCCTCTGGATAGACCAGCGCGGTCAGCCGCGGCAGCCGTTCGATGGCGTCGAGGTAGCCTTGCCTGAGCCATCCCGGCAGTTCCACCGCCACCACCGCCGGGCGCGCCGCCAGGATCCTGCGACGGACTTCCAGAGCGAACTCCATCCGTCCCGGCGCCACCGGCAGGTAGGTCACCCGGCCGCGCTCGAGGCTCGAAAAGTCGAAAGCCGGGATCTCGTCAGGAGCGCCGGGCATACCTCAGGGCCTCCTCGCCCAGCGTGTGGCGGATCGAAAACGCAAGCGCTTCGTCCGCGCCGCCTGCCAGCGCGGGTTCAATCAACAACTTCATCGCATACCGGCCGATGTTGATGCCGTCGCGCACCGTGTAGCGCTCTTCCGACGCGTGCGCCTGTTGCAGGAACTCGACGATGTAGTCGAGCACACGGTCCTCGGCGAACGGCAGATTCTCGCGCAGAATCGCCAGTTCCTCTTCACGCTCCGGAAAATCGATCAGGATTTGCGGCTGGAGGCGCGAGTGGATGTATTCGGGCAGATCGAAGGTGGACGAGTCGTCGTTCATGGTGGCGACAATCCGGAACAGCGGATGGGCCTTGATCTTGATGCCGGCCACGATGCTCTCGACATAGCGCCGCCCGTCGAGCAGCGGCGCCAGACTCGCCCAACTCTTCTCCGACATGCGGTTGCCTTCATCCAGGATCGCCACGCCGCCGCGCAACATAGCCGAGACCACGGGGCTCGCGACATAGCGCAACGATTGCGGCCCGTCGATCACCGGCTGGACGATCAGGTCCTCCGGCCGCGTGTCCACGGTCGCCTGCATCACATAGACTTCACGGCCCAGCCTGCGGGCCGCGGCATAGGCGAGCGTGGTCTTGCCGACGCCGGGCTTGCCGATCAGGCGCGGATTCATCGGCTGGTCTGTCTCGTCCACCACAAGCCACGCCGCGAGCAGTTGCCGCATCACATCTTCCTGGCCAACCCAGCGAACGGGCATCTCGTCGGGATGGGCGAGATGGAGCGCGACACCTTCGATATCAACAACCATATCGTTCATTGTGCTAAAACAGGCGCCAGAATGCCTATCAGGAAATGCGCCGTCTGCGGAGAAGAAAGCGCCCAGGACTCATTCAGCGTCCTGGGACCCGGCGGCCCCCCCGACCTCGACACCCGCCCGGCAGGCGAAATCCGGGCCACGCTCGAACGCTGGATCGAGGTCTGCCCCGGCTGCGGACTCGCCGCGCCAGAGATTGAAGCCCCGGTGGAAGGAGTCGAGGAACTGGTCCAATCGCCCGAATTCCCGCGCTCGGAGCACCCGTTCCGGCGCCAGTCATGGCTTCTCGACCAACTGGGCCAACATGCCGACGCCGGCTGGTCCGAACTCTATCTCGCCTGGCACTTTGACGATTCAGGCGAAGAGGAGAACGCCGCCACCGCCCGCCGCCAGGCCCTCACTTGCTGGCAGCACGGCAAGAGCCACGGCCAGAACTTCTGCGACTCGATGGCCGAGGAGTTCGCCCTGGTCACGGATGTCTGCCGCCGCGCCGGCCTGTTCGACGAGGCCCTCTTTGAGGAAGCAAAGCAGACCTGCCTGGCCGGCCTGGAACTCGACGACCTGCCGCGGATCGTCGAGGACATTCTTCGCTACCAGCTCACGCTGATCCAGAGCAAGGACACCGGCGCCCACTCCGTCGCCGGCCTGCCCACCGCCCCCGAAGGTGGCGCCCGCCTGACCCTCGGCTGATCCCGCTCAAGACCCGTGCAGCCGGGCGCGGCCAATCCGACCCGATCACGGCGAGGCGCGCTTATCCGCGGCGCATGATCGCTGAGGCCCGGACTAAATGTCCCCCGCGTTCAGATGGGCAAAGTACCTTTCCAGATGCTGTTCCTCGGTCCAAAACCTCTCCACGGCCTCGCGGGCATTCCCACCCAATTCCTTCCGCAAAACATCGTCCTCCGCCAGCCGGCATAACGCTTCGAAAAGCTCGGCATCCGTCCGGTAGACGATTCCTCCGCCGCTGGTGCGCACTGACTCTGAGATCCCTCCGAGATCCGGCACTATCGCCGGCGTACCGACCGCATGACTCTCGAGAACCACATACCCGAACGTCTCTACCATCAGCGATGGCGCCACCAACGCTCTTGCCCCGGCGTAAAACTCCCGGAGCCCCTGGAATCCCAAGTGACCCAGGAACTCCACATTCTCCATACCCAAAGCCATCCTGCGCAGTTCCGCCTCGTACGGCCCGCGGCCGGCGATCCGCAAATCCACCCCAGGCAGCTTGCGCATCAGCGGAATGAGCGTGCCCAGCCCCTTCTCCTTCACCAGTCTCCCGGCGAAGGCGAAGTAAGGCCGTCGTCGCGGAGGTTGGGGCGGCAACTTCTCCATCCATTCATCGCCAACAAAGTAGGGCAGCACCTCCATCGCCCGCCGCAAACCGCGCTCCCGGTGGAGCTTCGCCGACGCCTGGCTCGGCGTCAACAGCACATCCACCACATCGAGTTCCTTCTGCCAGTCGCGCCATCCTCTCCACCACTGAGGCGGCCTGCCCGCCTTCAACATGCAGCGCGTACACTCAGCCTTTTCGCAGGTTCTCTCGCCATATTTCCACAGTACGCTCAGCGGACACACGAGCCAGTACTCGTGCGCCGTCATGAGCCGTCGGGGTTTTCCTGGACTGCGCAACGATAGCGCTCCGGGGCCGCCGATCAAACTGATGTTGTGAAAATGCAGTACGTCGAAGCGCCGCGCCGCCAGAATTTTTTCGATCAGACCGCGGAGTGCGCCCGGCCAGCCCGTCTGATGGATCGAGAGTGGAGCCAGCACCCCCCAGGCGCTTTTCAGTCCATGGACCCTCATTCCCTCGTGCGCCTCAAACGGAACCGGGCGTTCGCTTCCCCTCACGGCTGCGTGGGCGTCCACCGAATAGACCACATCCACTTCGTGCCCGCGCTTGAGCAGGGCGCGGCTCAACCGCTCGACATAGACGGCGTCGCCGCCGAAGCTGTGCCGGCCGAAAAAGGAGGTCAGCATGCAGAACTTCATGGTTCCGGCTTCCCCCATACGACGCCCCATGCCCCCCGAGCCTCACCCGCCGACCATGCCCAGTGCGCCGCGGCTTGTGCCGGCAAGGTCATCACATACGGTCCCAGCCATCCGGCCCGGCCTGCCCAGTGGCCGGTCCTAGCGAGTACGACTAGCGGCAGCGCCGGAGTTGCAAGCAGATAGAGGATGACCCTCAGCCGGCTCCACCGCTCAAACTTCGCGCGCGCCTCAATGAATTCCCGCCCCCGAACGAGCCGCTCACTCAACAGTTGTTTCAAATTGCCGCCGTGGATGTGTTCCACCACGGCCCCTGCGACGAAGCGCGGACGGCAGCCCCCGCGCGCCGCCATCCAACTCATGACCGCGTCTCCAGAAAAGCCATCGGGGGGAAACGGTCCCACACGCTCCCAGATCCTGCGCGAATAGAACGCGCTTGCCGTCGGCACAATCCATCGCTCCCCATCGTCGAGCCCCGGCAACAGTTCATGGAATTTCGTCAGGTGCACGGCGCATTCCCACCACGTCCGCCGGCGCAACCCCATCGCGCCGCCTCCCGCCTCATGCCCCCCCTTCCATGCCACCACAAGGAGGTCCAGCCAGTCTTCGTGCATTTCAACGTCCGGATCGCTGAAGACCAGCAGTTCCCCAAGCGCATGTTCGGCGCCAAGATTCCTTGCCGCGTGTGGATACAACCGGGTTGGGCTTTGGAAAAACCGGACTCCAGGGTAATGCGTCTCAATCAGCCGCGCTGTTTCCTGTTCCGGAGAACTATTCACCACGATCGCTTCGAAATCGCGGAATGTCTGCCGGCGCAGGCTGTCGAGGGTGACCGCGATGGTCGCCTGCGAATAGTACGCCGGCAGCACCACCGACACCAATGGCTTGTTGCTCGCCGACATGTCTTAAGCGCGGAAGCAATTCAGTTCGTAGTAGAGCAGGCGCTCCTCGGCTCCTCCGCTGCCGAACATGTAGCCCGCCGACTCCCCCAACGCGCAAACGACGTATGTCAACAAGACGACAGGCAAGCTCTCCGCCAGCCTTCCCCACATTCCCTTTCGTCCACGGAACATCTTCAACAGGCGCCAGAGGCGCAACGGCGGTACCAGGCAAGGCGCAGCCAGCGCGGCCAGAATCCTCATTCCAATCCCCCAACCGTGGTTCCGCACACGGGTTGCCGCCAGCACACGCACATAGACAAAGTTCGCCGCAAGCAACTCCTTCAATGACGCGTAGCATTGGTGAGCCGCGATCGCCTCCGGCTCAACGTACATCTTTCCTCCGCGTTCGAGCAGGAGTTCTTGCACGTTGAAATCCACGCCAATGACGCGCTCCAGATCCGGTTCGAGCGAGTCGAGGAACTCCTTCCGGTAGGCCATGTTGTTGCCCGGCATGTGCCGGCACTCCCCGCCCTTCACCGGGTGCGCCCACGGCGCGTAATCAGCCATCAGGGCCGTCCGCGACCGGTAGCAGTCGGGGCTCCCGTTCACAAATGCATAGCCGACCGCCGTCCAGGGTCCTGAAAACGCGGCCAACACCTTCTCGGCCCACTTCGGAGCTGGCCGGCAATGATCCTCCAGAAACGCGACCACCCCACAGTTGGCGGCTCTGATCCCGGCAGCCTTGCCCACCGCCCATCTCTTTATCTCGGGCTTCCGCAGGTAGACGCCCGGCGTGCGGCCGGTATCAAGCGCGGGCACGTCTTCCGGAGCAAGATCCACCACCACCAACTCGATTTGCTCCCGGATGGTCTGCTTCGCCACGTGGCGCAGAGTGCGCTGGGCGTTCGCCCGGTTGGCGCCGGCCAACATCACGACGGAAATCGCCTTCGAGCTTCCTAGGTGGGGGGGGGGACATCACCCTAGTCTAGTGCAGTTCCAGTTGGGGCAGGCGGCAATTGACCCAGCGGCTTTCAGGTTCCCGGTCCACGGACTTCACGCGGCATCCTCCACGCCGATCACCAGGCGCTTGCCGAGAGCACGGAAGGCAGCTTCGAGTTGATCCAGATTGGAGGAATGCTGGAGGTCAAACAGCCGGTCGATGTTGGTTTTCTGGATGCCCATGCGGCGGGCCAGATCGGACTTTCGCAACCCCGAGGCGCGAAAAGCCAGATAGAGATCCAATTTGGCGCTCTCGACGAGCGGTAGCCCGATCTGCCGGTAACCCTTGCCTCGCCGGACGCTGGGGCGCGGGATCTCGCCAGCCTCGCCAATGAGGTGCGCGAGCATCAGTGACAGCGCATCTTCGGCCATCGCGCGCGCCTCGGCTTCGTTGTCGCCCTGAGTGATGCAGCCGGGCAGGTCCGGAAAGGTGACGACGAAACCGCCCTTCTCGCGGTCCGGCGTAAACAGTGCGGGGTAGACGGCCATTTTGCTTTCCTTTCAGGCCGAGCGCCTTCAGGACGCCCTGAACGGTACCCAATTTCATCTCAGTCGAAGCGTGCCGCGGAAGCAGCGACACATGGCCATGCAGCATCACCTTCGTGTGGCGGCGGCCCTCGACAAACATGCAGCCCTGGGATCGAAGCCAGCGTTTCAGTTCGGCGTTCGTGGCACCCAAAGAGTAATCAGACGTGATAACGATGTCAAGCGGCGAGAGATCTCGCGGAAAGACCGCGACAAGAACACAGGGCAGCTGTGGTCGCTGTGGCGAGGCCACCACCCATTGACATAGCCGGCCGTCTGGTCATATGTTTGGAGCCGACAGCCACTGAATCTTGTGGTTTTCAAGGGTTCGGGAAAGGGGTATTGCGTTCCCGGCCCGGTTTACTTCAAGGAGATCTCATGCCTGTTGCAGCTACATGTCCAAGTTGTGGGGCAGGACTAAGCGAGACATCTGTTCTGGCGCTCGCGCCAATCTGCAGTCACTGCGGTGTAGTGATAACAAGTGTCGGCGGGACCCTGGGGTTGACCGGCGCTTACGGAGTAAGCGATCCCACAATTACAAGAAAGCGTGTCGAGGCGGACTTGGCGGTATTCCGCGAGTATCAAATGAAATACCGTGGGATGCTTGCGGCCTGTAAGCAGCAGTTGGATTGGGGCGTGGAACGATATGCGCAGCTGCCGCGTTCCCCTGAGCTTTTGAAACTTGAGGAAGTCCCTTCCCTTTGGGAAGGCGTGCAGCTTGGGCTGCTTATTTCCCCAGTGACGTGGTTTGTCGTGTTCTGTGCCGATCTCTTCATTATCGGAGCGACTTCTGGTGGCATCGCCCACATTTTCCCCTTTCTCAGAAAACTCTCCTATATTGACGGCTTGTTGTTCGAGGTCAAGTGGACGGCCGTCTTGGCGTTGGTGGGATCAGTTTGGTTGGGTACTCGAGACCACTTCAAGGCGAAGACAGCGAATGGCAGCCGACCGCGGGAGAATGCTCGACGTCAGGCAGCATACCAAGAGGATGTGGCCGCCGCACTGAAAGCTGCAGAGCCAATCAAGGCCGCGCAGGACCACCGCCTCCGCTGCCAAATCCGCGAATTGGAAAGTCTAGCCAAGACAGTTGCGGAGAAAGAGGCAGATGTTCGTCGGATACTGGCAAAGCCCTAATACTGGACGGTTCAAGGCCTTGTTGTCGAATTTGCTGGAGGGCGAACTGGTCAGGCCGGTCTCCATCCCGATTCCCCTGCCGGATCGGGCTCACCCCCTTCGAATAGATCAGTTCTACCCCAACCGCTCCAGATACCGCACCACCGCATCGATCCCTCTGAAGAAGTTCGGCAGATGGAACTTCTCGTTCGGTGAATGGAGGTTATCATCCGGCAGCCCAAACCCCATCAACACGCTTGGGATGCCCATGTTTTCGGCAAACGTCCCTACTATGGGTATTGACCCGCCTGACCGCATATAGACTGTCTTGGCCCCGAAGACCTCTTCCATCGCCGCCGCCGACGCCTGGACGAACTTGTTCGACGTATCGACCAGCGACGGTCCGGCTCCGTGCAGCAGCACGAATCGCGCCTTCACGCCCTTCGGGCAGGCCGCTTCGACCGCTGCCGTCACCTGTTTGACGGCCTCGTCCGGGTCCTGATCGGCCACCAGCCGCAGACTCACCTTGGCCACCGCCTTGGCCGGGATCACCGTCTTCGCGCCTTCGCCTGTGAAGCCGCCCTTGATGCCATGGACCTCGAAGGTCGGCCGCGCCCACGTCCGTTCAAAGACCGAGAAGCCCGGCTCGCCCGTCAATGCAACCGACCCGACTTCCTTCTCCAGGTAGTCGGCTTCGTTGAACGGCAGCGTCTGCCACGCCGCCTGCTCGTCGGCTGACGGTTTAACGACCCGGTCATAGAAGCCGGGGATTTGAATCCGGCCATCGCGGTCCTTCAACGCCGTCAGGATCTCGGCCACCGCCATCAGCGGATTCGGCGCTGCCCCGCCATAGACACCCGAATGCAGATCCTGCTTCGGCCCTTCGACATGGATCTCGCCATAGACGATGCCGCGCAGGGCGGTGCAGATGGTCGGCATCCCGGGGGCGAACATCTCGGTGTCGCAAATGACGACCACGTCGGCGGCCAACTGCGCCGGCTTCTCGCCGACATATTTCGTGATCGCCTCGCCGCCGGCCTCTTCCTCGCCTTCGAGGATGAACTTCACGTTCACCGGCAGGCGTCCGTCGCGCTCCATCATCCATTCGACGGCCTTCACCAGAATCCACGTCTGGCCCTTGTCGTCGCTGGTTCCGCGGCCAAAGATATCCTGGCCGCGAATCTCGGGTTCAAATGGCGGCGACTTCCATTCGTCGAGCGGATCGGGTGGCTGCACGTCGTAGTGGCCATAGAACAGCACGGTCGGTTTACCCGGCGCGCCCAGCCACTCGCCAAAGACCATCGGGTGGCCTTCGCCCCGGCGGATCAGTTCGGTGCGGGTCATGCCGGCCTTATCCAGCGCGGCTTTGACGAATTCCGCCGCACGCTCGACGTCGCCTTTATGCTCGGGCAGCGACGATACGCTTGGAATCCGCAGCCATTCGATCAACTCATCCAAAGCCCGTTTCTTGAAGCCATCGCTCACCTGCATGAATCATTCCTCCTTGGAGCCTCCGGCTCGATCAAGCCCTAGGCGTCTCTTTGCTCGACCCCATTTCAACATGACCGCCCACCACCACACCAACCGCCTCGTCAACGAAAAAAGCCCTTATCTCCTCCAACACGCCCACAACCCCGTCGATTGGTACCCCTGGGGCGAGGAGGCCTTCGAAAAGGCCCGCTCTGAGGACAAGCCGATCTTCCTCTCCATCGGCTATTCGACATGCCACTGGTGCCACGTCATGGAGCGCGAGTCGTTCGAAAACGACGCCATCGCCGAAATCCTCAACCGCCACTTCGTCTCCATCAAACTCGATCGCGAGGAACGTCCCGACATCGACCGCGTCTACATGGCTTTCGTCCAGGCAACAACCGGCAGCGGCGGCTGGCCGATGTCCGTTTGGCTGACGCCTGACCTGAAGCCCTTTTATGGCGGGACGTACTTCCCGCCCGACTCGTGCTATGGCCGTCCGGGCTTCCCTTATCTGTTGGAGCAACTCGCCGCCGCATGGGAGTCCCGCCGCGATGAACTCATACAGACCGGCGCACGCGCAGTCGCCCATCTCGCCTCGGCGGCTGCCGTCGAGCGCGACGACCACATCCTCGACCCCTCGGCTCTCGAACGGACCTTCTCCTATTTCCGCCGCTCCTACGACTCGCGCCACGGCGGATTCGGCAGTGCCCCGAAATTCCCCCGCCCGTCGGTCCTGCT
>CAZLDN010000114.1:0-16009 GCA_964558355.1 uncultured Candidatus Solibacter sp. | reverse complement strand
AGCCCCGCCCACCATCACTCCCCTTCAGGCTCATCCTTCGATGAGAATATGCTGGGTGTTCAGCGGAAGCTCACCGTTGGGGGATCTGTCCCTCAACTCCCGGGGCCTACCGCTTTCGGGCCACATTGGCTGGATTGCAGCAGACCGGCTTGAGCAGAGGATAGGGCTACGCAGAGCTACGGCCCGAGCGCCGGCTCAAGCGCCGAAATGGTGGGGACGGCTCCGCAGAAGGAAGTCGTCTCCCGCTGACAGGCCCTGAAAACGTGTACCTCCCCACCCAGCTACTGAGTCACAATGGAAGACGCCATGAACCGCCGCCAATTCCTTTCCTCCATCCCCGCCACCGCGTTCGCCGCCGGCAAACGCCCGCCCAACATCATCTGGATCATGGGCGACGACCTCGGCTACTCCGACCTCGGCTGCTACGGCCAGAAGATCATCCAGACACCCCATATCGACCGGCTCGCCACGCAGGGAACCCGTTGCACCGACGCCTACTCCGGCTGCACCGTCTGCGCCCCCTCGCGCAGCGTCCTCATGACCGGCCGGCACATGGGCCACACCACCGTCCGCTCAAATCCAGGCGGCGTTCCCATCCACGCCGAGGACGTCACCATCGCCCAGGTCCTCAAACAGGCCGGCTACGCCACCGGCTGTTTCGGCAAGTGGGGCATCGGCGACATCGGCACCCCAGGCGTCCCCTGGCTCCACGGCTTCGATGACTTCACCGGCTACCTCTCCCAGGTCCATGCCCATTTCTATTACCCGCCCTACCTTTGGAAGAACGATCAGAAAATCTATTTCCCCGAGAACAAGGGCGGCCTCTCCGGAACCTACTCCCACGACGTCATCGCCCAACACGCCCTCGACTTCGTCGGCCGCAACAAGTCCAATCCCTTCTTCTGCTACATGCCCGTCACCCTGCCCCATTGGGAACTCCTCGTCCCCGAGGATTCAATGGCGCCCTACCGCGGCAAGGTCCAGGAGGCGGCCGAGCCGTTCATCGACAAGGCAAACCACTACGCCACCCAGAAAGAACCCCGCGCCGCCTACGCCGGCATGGTCAGCCGCCTGGACCGCTCTGTCGGCCGCGTCATGGACCGCCTCAAGGAACTCAACATCGAGAACGAAACCCTGCTGATTTTCACTTCGGATAACGGCGGAGCCTTGCGCCTCCGCAACGACGATTACTTCAAGAGCTACGGCCCGTTCCGGGGCAACAAGCAGAACTTCTACGAAGGTGGCATCCGCGTCCCGATGATCGTCCGCTGGCCGGGCAAAGTGCCTTCGGGCCGAGTCAGCGATTTCCCCTGGATGTTCCAGGACGCCCTGCCCACGCTGGCTGACGTGGCTGGCGTAAAGCCGCCGCGAAACATCGATGGCATGTCCGTCCTGCCGGCGCTGCTCGGAAAGAAGCAGAAGCCGCACGACTTCCTGTATTGGGAACAGCCCCGCCACAACGCCAAGACCGGCGAGTTCCTCAGGGAGACGCCCATGCAGGCCGTCCGCATGGGCGACTGGAAAGCCGTCCGTCCCAAGCCCGGCGGTCCGCTGGAGTTATACAACCTGAAGACCGACATCGGAGAGACGACCGACGTCGCCGCCAGCAATCCGGCGGTCCTCAAAAAAATCGAAGACTATCTCAAGACCGCCCGTACCGAACCCACGCGCCAGACGCAACCGGAACACGACTGGTGGGGTCCGCCGAAATGGTAGGCCAGTAGCTGTCCAATCCAGACGCCCAGCCGCGGGCGAGGATGGCTCTGGTCCGCAGGAATGGCATCAGCCATGAGATTCAATACAACACGAGGCAACTGGCTCGGACACTGAGTCACTGCGTAACAGCGTGACGAACGTGCCGGCGAATCGTCGATTCCAGGCCGGACGGAATAGCTGTGGAGAACAACCTCGCGGCGCGAGATTTCAGTCGAGCGCCAACCGGGGCTGTTGGATGTACAATCGGTGAAACAACCATGAGCCACGAAATGGACCATTCCACCCGCCGTCAGTTTCTGACTCGCGACGCGGGCGCCGCCGCCGTGACCGCGACACTCGCAACAGGACGCGCTCTGGGAGCCAACGACCGCATCAATATCGCCTTCATCGGCAACGGCATGCAGTTCGAAGGGCTCGTGCGCGGCTTCAAGGCGCGCCGCCAACAGAAGAACGACGTGAACTTCGCCGCCTGCTGCGACGTCTGGGAGCCCCGGCTGAAATTCGGCATGGAGCAGTCCGGCGCCGGGAAGGCGTACAAGGACTACCGCGAGGTTCTGGCCCGCAAGGATATCGACGGCGTCGTGCTCGCCGTCCCCGATCACTGGCACTATGCCATGGCCAGCGAGGCGATGGCGGCCGGCAAGGACGTCTACCTCGAGAAACCCATGACCCGCACGGTCGAGGAGGCCGCGAAGTTGAACGCGCAGGCGCAGAAGTCCGGACGGCTCATCCAACTTGGCGGCTCTGGACCCTCCACGCGCCTCTTCTGGAAGGTCAACGAATACCTGAAGGCCGGCAAGGCTGGAAAAATACTCTGGGGCCTCATCAGCTACAACCGGAATACCCGGCAGGGGATGTGGGACTACCCGATTCCAGGCGTCGGCGATACGCCCTGGCCTGACGCGAAGTTCAACGCCGGGACCGTGGACTGGAAGATGTGGCTCGGCTCGGCTCCCAAACGCCGGCTCAGCCCCGAAAGGTATTTTCGCTGGAGGAAGTTCTGGGATTACTCCACCGGCAATGCGGGCGACTTGTTGTATCACCGCCTCGGCATGATGAGCACCATGGTCGGCTTCGATTTTCCATTGCGCGCGGCCGGAATGGGCGGCACCTACGTTCAGAAGAACCGCGAAGTGCCTGATACTTACATGACCATGATCGAGTACCCCGGAGATTACTCCGTCAACATGGTGTCGTGCATGGCCAACGAGACCTCGGTCCCGGTGACGGTCTACGCCAACTGGGCCACAATTCAAATCGTCGGCGCCCCTGCTACCTCGGCTGCGCAGCGGCGTCCGCAGAGCGTCGCCGTGGTCAAGGCCGAGAGGCAGTTTCAGAAAGAGTTCCGCGATGCCAACGACGGCAAGACGGAAGTGACCATCGAACCGGAAGACAGTCCCAGCCTCGGTGACGACTGGTTGAACTGCATGCGCAGCCGCGGAGTCCCGGTCTACAACGCCTTGCGCGGTTACCAGGTGATGGTGGCCATCGCACTGGGAGTTGAGTCGTACCGCAAAGGCAAGGTGATGGCCTTCGACCCGGTGCGCCAGGTCATGCGGTCCGCTCCGCCTCCCCACAAAGAATATCCGCCGCCCGAAACAACATAGGAGACAAGAGCCCCGGCTCCGCGATCTGCTGGGATTGGCGGGCGGTTGCATACAAGGGGTCCCGTCGACACGGGAGAGTCCCCTTGTTCCGCCCAGGTATCATTGAAGCTGATCATGTCCACAAAACTGCTCGACAATTGCCGTCATCCGATGGCGGCGGCTGCGCCAATTCGTCCGCGCGGTTCAGGTGTGGCATCCTGCCGGCGGCAAAGGGTCCTGCGGCGCAGCCTCGCGGCTGTGGCGCTGTCGGTTGCCTTGGCCGGAGCTGTTCCCCCTGGGGCTCGGAGCATCACTCTTGAAAAGCTGGATCTCCCGGCGGTGCGGGCAGGCGGCGCAGCCGGTGTGCAGATCCGCCCGGTGCTGACCGGCGAGATCAAAGAGGTAAGCGTCGACCTGGTTTCGGTTGTCGGGCCTGGGCGGCACATTGAGCCTTCGAGTTCGCGGCAGGCAGTGGTTTGGCTGATTTTGGCGGGAAAAGGCAGGCTTCAAACTCAGGGCCGGACCTACGAAGTTGAAGGGGAAACCATCGCGCGAGCTCCGCAGGGTTGGAGCTGGCAAATAGATGCAGCCCAGGGCGAAGTGCTGCATGCGTTGCGGGTGCGCCGGGATCTCAATGCGGACGATCTTGCGGAGTTGAAGAAGTATCCCCGGAACAATGCCGCGCCGCATGTGAAGAAGTTCAGTGAGTGCCCCGCGTATGGCGAGGCGATCAAGAGCGCCAAGACGGTGAGCCGCACTTTGCTTCCGGAGAACTTCGTGCCCCGGATGGCCATGGGTACCGTGGAAACGACGGGGCCGGATACGGTCGGCGCACATCGGCATCCGATGCTGGAGCAGCTTTTTCTAGGGCTGAAGGATAACGACATCACCGTCATCGCCGATGAGGCCCGGGCCAACCTGACGGCCTTCTCGATTCTCCACATTCCGCTCGGGTCCAACCATGGGGCGGAGGTCGCCGAGGGCGGGAAGCTGCACTACGTTTGGATGGACTTCTTCATGTCCAAGGAAGGACAGGAGTGGCTTAAGATGCATAAGCCCCTGGAGCCGCGGAACAAGCCGTAGGGGCGTAGGGAGAGCACCGGCTAGTGGCTGTGGCCCGCAACTACTCCGTCGGACGCTACGTGGCTGTGGTTCGCAAGATTAGCGTCAGCCATGGGAATCGACAAACTGCAAGGCAACTGGCTCGGACATCAAGCCACCGTTTACTCGCCTGCTTCCGCGTCGTTGACCCCCAATAGTCCTCCGTTTTCAAACCCCGCATACACACTCACCCGAACCGCCAGCCGCGCCGCTTGCGGCGGCGGGTATCCCGTTCGTCGAGCCATGCGCTACCACTGCCCGCCAATGCGCGCGCCGCTGCTCCTTCGCCGCCTGCCTACGTGTTTGCTCCATACCATCCATTGTCAGGACCACGACCGGTCATGACAAGATGGGTTCACAAGACGCGTACGTTGCTCCTGTCTGCTGACCCGGCCCGGCTCTGTCTGGAGCAGACCGGTGCGCTGTTGGAAACCGGGCGCGTGTTCCCCAACGGGCCGTCCGCATGAACCGCCTGTTGGCGGCCTCCAGCGTCGAGTGCAAGCGACGCGATATTGGATTGAGGCCACGCTTCATGGGAACCTGTCTGGTCAAAGCTCCCGAGCACGTTGGATCCCCCGGGTTTCCATGACGGCATGCTCCCCGCCTAACGGTTACGAACTGTGCGGATACCTCGGCGGCTCGCCCCGGTAAACTCAACCACATTCGCCTCAATCTGAAACACTACGGTCTTGTTGACCAAGTTGGGTCGTCCGGCAGTTGCGGGAAGGCTTTCCCGAGGCCGGCTCGAATCGATAAGCCATCTTCGGCCACGATTCGAAGTTTGATGCCAGCGTCGGCGCCGTCTCGAAGGCCATGGGGCTGCAGCCTGATCGAACAAGCGTGCAGCCGCCTTGGACGAACGTCCCGCGAGACGGTTCGCTCTCTAGAAAACGTACTTCAACGCGAACTGGATTCGCCTCGGATCCTCCGCCTGCGTGATCGTTCCCGCCGCCGGCGCGCCCACGCTGGTGTTCGGAGGGCCGAAGTTCGGCGTGTTGGTCGCGTTGAACGCCTCGAAACGGAATTGGATCTGGTGGCCTTCCCATGGCATGCGGAAGTCCCGGGACACTGACATGTCCAGGCTTGTTCTGCCTGGCGAGTAGATCAGGTTGCGGCCCGCATTGTCGATGAAGCCCGGTGTTACCGGCACAACGAACCCGGTGTCGAACCAACGGTCAATGGTCCGCTGGCCGCCGGGCAGATTCGGGTTGCGAACATAGTCGCCCCGGACGGCGCCGCCCAGGTTCGAGTTGTTCACGTTGATGGAGTGGCTCCGCGGCAGACCGGTATACGTCGAGATGAGCCCGCTGATCTGCCAATCGCCCAGGATCCAACTCGCCGGACCTTCCGTCAGGTACGAGCGGCCTTTGCCGAACGGCAGTTCGTACACCGCGCTCATCACAAAGGAATGGCGCCGGTCCATGTTCGAGTTCGACCATTCGCGCGACAGGTCCCAGGGCGTGATAGCACCGCCGCCGCCGTCGAACAGGTCCTCATTGGCCTGGTCGAGGGCGTGGGACCAGGTGTACATGCCCAGCATCGTGAATCCCTTTGAAAACCGCTTCTCGGCCTTCGCCGTCAGCGCGTTGTACGAAGAGTTCAGATTGTTCTCGTGCATGGTGATCCCGCTGAACTGCGGCCTGGCGCGCCTCTGGTTCGCCACAACCGTCGCGTTCGGCGTCCTGGGGAGGTTGAGGTCGGGACTGCTGAAAAGGTTGGTCCCCTTTGTGCCCATGTAGCCGATGGTCAGCAGCGTGTCGAGCGGCAGCGTTCTCTGAATGTCGAAGAACCACTGGCTGGCATATAGCGTGGGACGGAAGTCCGGGAAGACGTAGACAGTCACGTTCGGGAGGACAGTGCCCGGCGTATAAGTCGGGAAACCGTCCTTAACGAAGAAGGATGTCGCCGCCGGAGTGGTGGCCAGGCTGATTTCGGTGTGTTTGGGCGACCCGGATCGGAAGTTGCCATTCTCCGTGCTGAGGCTGTTGTTCTCGCCATGGAAGATGCCGGCGCCGGTGCGGATCACCGTCTTTGGCGTCAACTGATAAGCGATGCCCAGTCTCGGCGCCCAATTTTTGTAGTCCGTCTTGCCGCCGCGGTCGCTCGCACTCGCCGGGAAGGCGAACTTCTCCTCCGCCACCGACGCCACGTTGATGCCCTCGTAGAGGTATCTGCCGACCGTCTGGTTTTCCGGGTCCGGGAACGATGCGTGATAGAACACTTCGTAGCGAAGGCCAATATTCATTGTCAGCTTGGACGAAACCTTGAAATCGTCCTGCACGAAGAAGCCGAAGTAGGGGTTGTTCACGTCCTCGCCCTGATTATTGCCGTAGTTGCCGCCGCTGATGTAGCCCAGAAGCATGTCGGCCAGGCCGTTGCCCGTGTTGGCCCGGCTTGTCCCCACGTTTGGGAACTGCGACGTGTACTGGCCGTTGAACGCCCATTGGCCGCGGCGGTAACGCGCCGCATTCCTGAAAACATTCAGGTGCCGGTACTCGCCGCCGAACTTCAGCGTGTGCTTGCCCTTCTGCCAGGTCATGGCGTTCGACACCATCCAATTGGTCAGATTGTTGGTGTTCGGCCAGAAGCTTCTGGCGCCGACTTCCGCGAAACCGCCGGGCGAAAACCGCGTCATGCCGTAGTCCTCGCCGTCTCCGAAGCTGTCGCCCGGTGCGTTCTTGATGCCGAACTGCTTGTTGAGGTTCTCGGTGAACGGGATGTCGAACTTCGTGTCGAACTGCGAATAGCCGTACCGGATCTCGTTGAATACAGTTGGCGTGATCATGCTCTGCAGGCTGGACGCCAGGTTGTGTCCTTTCAGGACGACGGTCTGGCCCTGCCCGCCCGTTGCCGGGTACGGCAGCGTCCCGTTTTCGGCCCTGAACTGGTCGCGAAGCGAGTAGCGCGCGAAGAAGCGGTGTTTCTCCGACAGGTTGTGATCGACGCGGAAGTCGTATTGGTCGGCGTCGTCGGAATCGCTGGGACCGTAATAGTAGTTGTTCGGCGCATGTTCGCCAACCGACACGATGTTGGACTTGGGATAGATCGCCGCAACGGCTTTCGAGACCGGATCCCACCGCGACTGCGGGATGATGTTGTTGGCAAAGGGTAACCGCACCATCGCCGCCGCCGCCCCTGTTTGAGTCAGCGGGTCGAAAACGTTGCGCCTCTGGGCGGGTTGTTTCGAGAAGTCGCCGTTCAGGATGATGTCCTGGCTTGGCACGCTTGCGATGTAGGTCCTGCCCGTCCTGATCCGCGTTCCCTGATAACTGCCGAAGAAGAATGTTTTATTCCTGATCGCGGGTCCGCCAAAGGTGGCGCCATACTGGTTCTGCCTATAGGTCGGCTTCGCCGCGCCCGACCGGTTGGCGAAGAAGTTCGTCCCGTCCAGCTTCTCGTTTCGCAGGAACTCGTATACCGAACCGTGGAACGCATTCGTGCCGGACTTTGTGGATACCAGCACCTTTGCGCCCGATCTGTAGCCGTACTCCGCGCTCATGTTGTTGGTCACGACCTTGAACTCTGCGACCGCGTCCACCGGCGGCTTAACGCCCTGCGCCTCGAATCCCAAGGGTCCGCCCGATGTTCTCGACGAGTTGTCGTTGCCGTCCAGCAGCACATTGTTCTGCGCCATTGCCATGCCGGCGGCGCTGAACTGGCCTTCGCTGCGTCCCCGGCTGCCCTGCCCGATGCCGCCGCCCGGCGTCGCGCCCGCCGTGAACTGCGCCAGTTGCAGGTAGTTGCGGCCGTTCAGCGGCATCTCCAGGATTCTCTTCGAGTCGATGACCTGGCCCATCTCGGTGGTTTCGGAGTTGATCAGCACCGCCGACGCTGAAACCTGGATCGATTCAGTCACCATTCCGAGACTGAGCTCGAAATCCAGGCGCGCCGTCTGGCCCACCTCAAGCCGCATCTCATCCACTTTCTGCACCGCGAAACCCTGCGCCGAGCACTGAAGACGGTACCGCCCGGCATTCAGCAACGGAACGCGGTAGATCCCCTGTTCGTTCGAGGCGACCTTCAAACTCACCGATGTTTCAATGTTCGTCACCGTGACCGCCGCGCCCAAAACCACGGCCTTCGACGAGTCGCGGACAACTCCCTGAATGTTCGAACTCTGTCCAAACGCCAGCGCGCCGAATGCGAGTGCGGTCAAGATACTACTTTTGAACGGCATCTCATGATCTCCTTTACTTCGTGGGCTCCTAACTTCGATCCCGCGGAGACGACTCCCCAAGATAGGCACTACAGTATACGAGTCTGCCGCGCAAGTGCAATGTGGCTGCTCCCCGAACAAGAAACTGGGCGCAGCGCACGGCCTGAATTGAGCACTTCGGAATTTCATCGGAGCGCCCATGGGCCGTTGGCCCACAAAAATGAATGGAAATCGCAACCGTACCGCCTTTAGACCTGAGGCCGCGAACGAAGAGAGCGGATTGCCGAACCGATTTTCGAGGGAGTGGACGCACCACTGGACCGATCTCTCTTTCGCAAACTGTTTGGGACTTGGCCGGACAGCACGGCTACCGTCGTCTTTCCAGAACCCAGGTTCGGACAAGTACTCGTTGCGGTCCTTGATGGAAGCCGCCTCCACCGGCATTCTCAACCACGCCAATCCCGCCCGCGGCCAGCGCCGTCATCAACAGCGCCGTGGGCCGGCTTAGTAACTCACCGTGGAACCTGCAGGGACTCGGATCACACGCCACGCGGCTCGGCTTCCGGTTAGACTCTTAACTGACGTGCTTCGCGCGGCGGGGGACCGCCGCCCCAGTGCTTCTTCCGAAGGAGAGTGGCATGAAACAAACTCGCCTCGTGGCGGCCCTGCTGGCCTGTGCGTGCGCGGCGCAATCGCTTGCGCAAGAGCCCGTGATCGTGAGGCCCAAGGAGATCGGCGACGTCCTCAATAACCCGGGCATCGGGTTCATGACCTTCCAGCGTTTCAACGGCGACGCCCTCAACGAGGGCGTCCGCTGGACCGAAGGCTTCCCCATCGCCTACCAGGAGTTCAAGGGCAGCCTAAAGAACAAGAACCACCCCGACGCCTCCATCGCCTACTTCCGCGTCTACTGGCGCTACATCGAACCCGAGCGCGGCAAGTTCGCCTGGGAGCAGTTTGACAACGCGTTGAACACCGCCCACGCCCGCGGCCAGACGCTCATGATCCGCATCGCGCCCTACGGCAGTTCGGGCACGCGGAAGGACGACGTGCCGGACTGGTATCGCCAGATGATGGGCGGCGAAAACGGCAAATTGCCCGTCCAGAAGTGGCGCACCGATCCCGAGGATCCGCGTTACGCCAAGGCCTTCGGCGACATGATCCGCGCCTTCGGCAAACGCTATGACGGCCACCCGGATCTCGAAAGCGTCGACCTGTCCATTGTCGGCGCCTGGGGCGAGGGCGAAGGCTCGGAGAGGCTGACCCAACAGACCCGCGAAGCGCTGGTGGACGCCTATCTGGAAGCCTTCCAGCAGACGCCGCTGGTCATGCTCCTCTCAGACAAGAAAACGAACACCTATGGCATCGCCAGAAGGCCCGTCGGCTGGCGTGTGGACTGCCTCGGCGACATGGGCGGCTTCAATCCCAACTGGAACCACATGTTCGACTACTACCCCCAGGGCATCATCAACTTCGGCATGCAGGACGCATGGAAGAAAGCCCCCGTCACCTTCGAAGTCTGCTGGGTCATGCAGACCTGGAAGGACAAGGGCTGGGACTTGGACTACATCATCGGCCAGTCGCTGAAGTGGCACATCTCTTCGTTCAATGCCAAGTCCTCTGCCGTGCCCGAGGAGTGGACCCCGCGGGTGAACCAGTGGCTCAATAAGATGGGCTACCGCTTCGTGCTGCGCAAGTTCACCTACCCCGGGACACTCAAGCCGCAGTCCAAGTTGGAGTTCACCTCCTGGTGGGAGAACAAGGGCGTGGCGCCCTGCTACAAGCCATGGCCGCTGGCCCTGCGCCTGAAGGGCGCCGGGCGCATCGAAGTCTTCGAGACCGGCGCCGACATCCGCGAATGGCTCCCAGGTGACGCAGTTTATGACAGCGCCGTCTTCATCCCCGCCGGTATGCCCGCCGGCGAGTACGACCTCGCCATCGCCCTGCTCGACCCGCGGACACGCCAGCCCAAGGTGAAACTCGCCATCGCCGGCATGGAAGCCGACGGCTGGTACACGCTGGGCAAGATCAAAGTCGCGCAGTAGGCGCCGCGGGCGGTTTCGAGCATGGCCACGGCGGCCAATGTAGTCCTGGCCCTGATTCACCCGCCGCGTTAGCGGCCCGCCATGGCGGCCGGAGTCACTGGTTCTTCAGCCAGGCGTCATAAGCGTGTTTGCGGGGACTTGTGTACTGGATGGTGTCGAAGAAGTCCTCGCGGCCGAGCATGCGGGGATCGCCTTCCTCGGTGAGCATGCGCTCCATTTGAGAGCGGAGTTCACGCATCCTGACGGCGAAAGCGCGGTCGGGGGCGAGGTTGTGGATACAGTCGGGATCGGACTGAATGTCGTAAAGCTCCTCGGCGGGCCGTTTGCCGAAGTTCAGTTTGTAGAAGTCGTCGAAACCCGATAGGATCAGGCTCTTCGTCGGCGAATCGTCGACGTTGCGGTAGCCGGTTTCTGGGTTTCCGGCGGGCCAGCGTTCGGGGAAATAGTTCCGGACGTAGAGGAATTGCGGCGTTCGGATGGCCCGGACGGGGTATCCGGCGTCGTTGGGGCGGCCCAGATCGTGGCGCTCCTTCCCGATGAGCATGACGACGCGCGTCGGGTCAATAAGCCCGGATTTGGGCGAGTTCAGGATGTCCAGGAAACTCTTGCCGGTCATGGAGGCGGGTTGTTTCACGCCGGCGGCTTCAAGGAAGGTTGGGCCGAAGTCGCGGGCATTGATGAAATCCTCCACCTTGCGGCCGGCGGGGATGTGCTTGCCCCAGCGGACGGCGAGCGGGATTCGGAACCCGGCATCGTAGATCTGGCCCTTGATACGCGGGAAAGGCATGCCATGGTCAGAGGTGACCACGACCAGCGTGTTGTCGAGTTCGCCATTGTCTTCGATATGTTTCAACGCACGGCCGATGTGGGCGTCGAAATGTTCGACTTCAAGGGCGTAGTCGAGGACGTCGGAACGGACTGTCAGGTTGTCGGGCCAGTATGACGGAATCTTGATTTGGCTGGGATCGCGTCCGGCGCGCAGGCCGGAGCCCTGTTCGTAAGCGCGATGGGGTTCAGTGCCGCCGAGCCAGAAGCAAAACGGCTTGTCCTTGGGCCGCTGATCGAGAAAATCGGCGAAGTTGGCGGCGTAGTCGTTGTTGCCGATGCCGGAGTAAGGCGGCTTGGCCTTACGGGCGTCGAAGGAGGGTCCGGCAGGGTTGTGTTTCCAGCCTGTGGACTTGAAGTCGCCGGGCCCCCAGCCCTTCCCGGTGAGACCGGGCGTGTAGCCGGCCTGTTCGAGAACGGCTGGGTAAACAGGGAACTCGTTGGGAAAGATCGAGGCGTGGGAGACGGCCTCGCGGGTCTGCCAGGAGTTGCGGCCAGTGAGAATGGTGGCCCGGCATGGACTGCATTTGGGATTCGAGGTGAAACAGTTGGTGAACAGGACCCCTTCGCGGGCGACGCGGTCGAAGTTGGGGGTGCGGACCCAATTGGCGCCATAGGCCCCGGCATGGCCGTAGCCCCAGTCGTCGAAGATGGCGAACAGGATGTTGGGGCGGCGGCCGTCGGCGGCGTGAAGGGCGGACAGCGAGGCAAGCGCGGAGCGGTGGAGGAATGATCGGCGCGACAGAGTCATGGCGGTTACCATGCACAGCGTATCGCAGTATGGCCGTGTCGGGGGACGCCGGCATTTATCGGGAGACCCTGGGTTGGCCCCCGGCCTGGTATGCGCCCTCGCTCGGGGACTGTCACCAATGTCCCCCACATGTACGTTTTCTGACCGAACTTACTGCCGTCGTGGACACTCGCGTGACTGTCCCCCAAAACGCGAACTCGCGGGGCAGCATCCGCCACACGGAGCAAGACCTCGGGCTACTATTTTGCCTCTTGGACCGGAGCGGCGCCCGTAACCGAAACGAGAGGCGACCCGCCCCCGCTGCTGGCGGTGATCGACGGCCGCCCGGGTCCCGCCTTCCGTCCGCGCTGAGAATCCCGAATCAGCCCTGCTTCGCTACTGGTGAAGACCAGGGCGCTGTGTGCCATCTGTTTAATAAGGCGCCCGCTCCAATCGGCCCGCATCACTCCCGATTCCGTATGCTCGAGGCCGAGGATGTGCCCAATCTCGTGCGCCGTCGCGTGGGCAAGCAGTTCAGCCGTCTGCCATTGACTCCCCCTCTTCAACTCGTCGACATTCTTCGTCATTACCGTGATTCTGCCGCGCCCGCCCCAACCGCGCTCGGCCAGTCCCAGATAGTCCGCGTGCACCACTGATCCCTGAACGCCGTCCCCGCGGATAATCCGCAGGAAGATGTCCCCTTGCTGCGCGTGGCCACACCGATCCTCGCCGGAATCGTTCCCTCCCTTGCCGCAGTCCACCCATTCGACCTGGATTCCGGCCGCCGCCATGATCTTCTCCAGGTCCTTCCGCAGTGAGTCCGTCGCCCCTTTCTGGAGAGAAACGAAGTCATAAGCGAGGAGCCTGATGCTGACCGCCTCGGAGTTTCCTGCGTCTTGGGTGGACTGCTCGACTGGCATCGTACCGGCGTTCGCCAGGCTGATCACCGAGAACATTGCGACGAGTGTTGCCGAGTTCATTCGGCGATACTGCGCCGGCGCGGATCAGCGAACCATGTTTCGCGGCTGCTCAGTCGCTGTGCTGGCCTACTCTGCGTTTCTCCTTCTAAGTTGCGTGTTTATAACTACTTGAGCGGATCTCTACTCCGCAGGGAATTGAGGATTGACTTGAAAGTTGAGGGTTGACTTGATTTTGCTAAGAGTGAATCGGTGCGGATGTATACTAAACCGTGGGCATTGACGCGAACAACGGGCAAATCCGCTTCGGCTTGTTTGAACTGGACACCCGGACCAGGGAATTGCGCCGCAACGGGGTGCTGGTCAAACTGCAGGATCAGCCATTCCAAGTCCTGCTCGCCCTGATCGAAACGCCGGGTGAACTGGTCACGCGGGAAGAACTGGCGAAGCGGGTCTGGCCCGGCGATACTTTCGTTGACTTCGAAGTGGGGCTGAGCCGGGCGGTGAATAAACTCCGGGAGGCCTTAGGGGACACGGCCGAGAACCCGCGGTTCGTTCAGACTCTGCCGAAGAGGGGCTACCGGTTCATCGCACCGGTGGATGGCGGACAAAGCCATTTGTCGCCAGCAGCGGAACCGGCGATTCAGAGGAAGGCCCGACCTCGCTGGTGGTTGGGCGCACTGGTGGTCCTTCCTTTGATAGGAGTGGGTGCCTGGCTGATTTGGCAGCGCGGTGTCGCTCCGGCACCAGCGCCAAGAGTGAGAGTGCTGACGTCGTATCCGGGTTTCGAGAGTCAGCCAACTTTTTCGCCGGACGGGAGCCAGGTGGCCTTTGTCTGGGGTGGTCCGACCGGCGACAACACGGATATCTACGTCAAACTGGTGGGATCAGAGAACGCGCTACGTCTGACGATCGATCCGGCCTCCGATGCGGGTCCGGCTTGGTCGCCCGACGGTAAGCGGATCGCCTTCCTGCGATTTGCGACTGGCCGGATTCCGGCCGTCTACCTGATATCGCCGCTGGGCGGGGATGAACAGAAAGTAGCGGATGTTCCGGACGCGGGCGGATATCCTCTCTCGTGGTCGCCGGAAGGGAAGTGGCTGACCTTTGCGCACATCGCTGGCGATTCCGCGGGCGTTTATCTGCTCCCTGTCGATGGCGGCGCCCCCCGGCGCGTCACCTTCCCCAAGCCGCCAGCCTCTGACAGCTATCCTGTTATCTCCCCGGATGGGCGGCGCTTGGCCTACGCCGGCTGCACCAGGGCCTCCTCGTGTGACTTGTACATGATGGAACTGGATTCCGCGTACGCTCCCAGGGTAGAGCCACGCCGGATCACACAACAACAGCTCATCATCAAGGGAATTGCATGGGCCGGTGACTCGCTCGTCTACAGCGGATCCCTCTGCTGGGGCATGCTGGAGTACTTGTGGCGGGTCAAAGCTGACGGAGTGAGCACCCCGGAGCGATTGGACATCGCCGGCGTCTATGCCTTGACCCCGGCTGTCTCGCAAGGCAGCAATCGCCTGGCGTTCTGCAGGTACATTCGGAACTTCGACATCTGGAGATATCAGATTGGCGGGTCACAGGCGCCCATGATCACATCTACCCTGGATGACACGCAACCGGAATTCTCACCGGATGCGAAGCGGATTGCGTTTACCACAAGCCGTTCCGGAGAATCATACAACATTTGGGTTGCGGATGCGGACGGATCGAACCAAGTTCAACTTGTACACCAGCTCGGGCGAAGCGAGGGTTCACCCAAATGGTCCCCGGATGGCCGATGGATCGCATTCGACTCTTTGCGTCCGGATGGGTACCAGGATATCTTCGTCATCGATGCCACCGGCGGGCGCCCGCACCGTCTCGATCTGGGCTCACACGAGAATGGCATCCCGAGTTGGTCTCGCGACGGCAAGTGGATCTACTTCTTCTCCGATCGCACGGGCCGCCGTGAGATTTGGAAAGCGCCCTCCGCTGGCGGGAAAGTCGAGCAGGTCACCGAGAAGGGAGGGTTCTTCGCTCTAGAATCAACCGACGGCAAGACCCTGTTTTACACAAAGGCGCCGTTTTACACTCCTCTATTCGCTAGACCTGTGAACGGGGGTCCCGAACGAAAGGTCCTCGACTACGTCGGCGCATGCAGGGACTTCGCGGTCTTCGAGGACGGAATTTACTACTGTGGCCGACCCGAACGCGAACAGAACCCGCTGCTCTTCCATTAGTTTTCCAGTGGCGGCAGCCGCTTGATCACAACAGTCGAGGGCCACTTGTTCCATGGCCTGACCGTGTCCCCGGATCGGAAGACGATCCTGTACACGCGGAGCGTCGCCTCGGGCGCGGATCTGATGTTGATCGAGCACTTCCGATAGTCCCCAAATCGCCGGGAGACTGTCTGCTCGGTTACGTGCGTCAGGCCGGTGGAGTTTACTTTTCACTTCACGGAATTCCACGTCGATCCTCTCACGTGAACCATGTAGCCCTTCCGCGCACCAGTCCCTGATGTCACGATGTAGCCATGGCAAAGACTCCAAAGGCGAGCAAGTTCTCACTCGCCATCGAGTACTGCCGCGAGGAAGATGGCCGCTCACCTCGCGGATATCCCCGCACTGCCAGGCGTTACCGCCTATGGGCGCACCAAACAGCGCGCCACCGCAGCCGTTCAGGCACTGGCGTTACGGCTGATCGCCGACCGCCTGGAGCACAGGGAAACCGTGCCGGGGCCAATGGACGTCTCCTTCATTGCGGCCTAGCCGCAGCCAGTAGGGCGGACCCCCTGGTCCGCGGGCGACCCCCCGGTCGCCCCCCAAGCGCTAGACTACCGATACCCCCAACGATCCACCGCCAATCCAGCCCGCACCGGATTCTCCTCAATATAGTTACTAATCTTCCCGTAAGTAAGTGCAATTCTTGACGCCTCGCCACCTGCGGCA